>NZ_JAKWFH010000027.1:0-102606 GCF_029522185.1 Burkholderia sp. IO2
CCGCCCGTCAGCCCCGCGTGGTCGCCGGTCGCCGCAGGCGGCGCCGCCGACGCGGCGGGCGCCGACGGGCGCGACCGTTCGCGTGCCTCGGCGGCGGGCGACGCGTGCGTGGCGCCCGGCGTCGATGCGTGCCGTGCGCGTGGTGATGGGCGTCGCTTCGCGCGACCGCGCTATCCGACGGCCAGTGCGGCCGCCGAGCGCTGCGAAGCCTTCGGCCGCTGCTGCGTCGCGTTTTGAGCGGTGCGTACCGGTGCGCTGCGCGCCGGGCGCCGCCGTGCATCGAACGATTTTCCGCCCCGTGCACGGGGCATGAAGGAGACAGGATGAATGCTGCGCATCCGCGCGCATCGGCCACCGGCGACGAAGTGGCCGGCGTGCGCATTCCGCGCACGCCCGTGACGGTCGAGGCCGCCGACGCGGCCCGCGCGTCGTTGCCCGCCGCGCTCGCCGATCATGCGGCGCGCGTGTTCGTGTTCGCTTCGCTCGCCGCGCGGCGTGCAGGCGACGCGTGCGACGCCGACGCACTGTACGTCGCCGCGATGTACGCAAACATGGGATTGAGCCCGGCGTACTGCCGTTCGACCGAACGCTACGAGCTCGACGGCGCGGATGCCGCACACGCGTTGCTGCTGCGGCATCGCCGCTCGCGGCGCATGCGCGACGACGTGTGGCACGCGGTCGCGCTGCATACGACGCCGGGCGTGGCCGCCCGTGCTTCGCCGCTTGCGCGCGCCCTCGCGTGCGCCGTGTCGACGGACCTGATGGCGACCGACTTCGACGCCTATACCGCCGATGAGCGCACGGCGCTGCTCGCGGCTTACCCGCGCGGCAGCGGTTTTCGCGAAGCGTATCTCGACATGGTCGCACGCGGCGTCGAGCATCGGCCGCAGTCGACCTTCGGCACCTGGAGCGCGGACGTGCTCGAACGCGCGGACCCCGACTTTCAGCGGCCGAATTTCTGCGGGCGCGTGCTGGGCGCGCGGTGGAACGATACGTGACGGCGCCGGTCCGGCGTGCGGCAGCCGGACGCACGGGCGGCCGCGCTGCGGCGCCGCGCCCGGCATGCGCGGGTCAGGCGGGCGATTGCGCCGCGTCGTGCCGCGCGTAGTCGACGTAGCCGGCGCGCTCGCCGCCGTACCAGCCGATGGTCTTCGGCTCCGCGAGCGATGCGCGGGCCGCGATGCGCTCGACGAGATCCGGATTCGCGATATATGCGCGGGCAAACGCGACGAGATCGGCGTCGCCCGCGTCGATCAGCGCGCTCGCCGCCTCCGGTGAAATGCCGCCGTTGACGATCAGTGTGCCGTGGAACGACCGGCGCGCGTGGTCGACGATGCGCGGCAGATCGGGTTCGCCGCTCCAGCCGTTGGTGTCGGCCGCGTGCAGATAGGCGACGCCCGCCGCGTCGAGCATCCGGCCGACGTACGCGAGCGTCGCGTCCGGATCGGCGTCGCGCACGTTGTTGTATTTCGCATACGGCGAGATGCGCACGCCGACGCGACTCAGCGGCATCACGCCGCCGACCGCGTCGACGATGTCCTCGAGAAAGCGCGCGCGGTTCGCGACCGATCCGCCGTAGCGATCGTCGCGGCGATTCAGCGTCGACGACAGGAACTGGTGCGGCAGGTAGCCGTTGGCGGCGTGGATTTCGACGCCGTCGAAGCCCGCGGCCATCGCGCGTGCCGCGGCCTGCCGGAATTCGTCGACGGTCGCGACGACTTCATCGGTCGTCATCGCGCGCGACGGCGTCGCATGAATCTTCGTGTAGTAACCGTTCTGCAGCTGCGCCCAGACCTGCAACTGTTCGAGGTCGTCGTTCACGCCGGACGGCGACAGCGGCGCGGCGCCGCCGAGCAGCGTCAGCGAGCTGACGCGCCCGCCGTGCCACAGCTGCGCGAAGATGCGCCCGCCATTCGCATGGACGGCATCGGTGACGGTTTTCCAGGCGGCGGCCTGCGCATCGTCGACCAGTCCCGGCGTCAGCTCGAATGCCGCGGAGGCCGGGCTGACGTTGGTGGCTTCGGTCACGATCAGGCCGGCCGACGCACGCTGCGCGTAGTACTCGGCCATCAGTTCGGTGGGCAGCCCGCGCGACGGCGCGCGCGAGCGCGTCATCGGCCCCATCACGACGCGGTTCGGCAGCGCAAGGCCGCGCAGATCATAAGCACTGAGCAGGGAAGACATGATGGACTCCTATGGTTCGACGGGGAGCGGGGCGGCGGCGCGCCCCGCGAACGGATCGATTCGGCGTACGACGGCGGTTCAGCCCGCTGCGTGGCGTTGCGCGTGCGGCCGCCCGACGAGCAGGTAGTGCGCGAGCGCGACGAGCGGGAACGCGCCGGCCACCGCGGCGACGAGCGGCCAGCCGCCATGCGCGTACAGCGGGCTCGCGAGCGCGGAGCCGACGGCGCCGCCGACGAAGATGCTCGTCATGTACAGCGCATTCAGCCGGTTGCGGCTCGCCGCGTGCAGTGCGTAGATTTCGCGCTGGCCGAGCACCATGTTCATCTGCACCGCGAAGTCGAGCACGATGCCGGTGACGACGAGCCCGTACAGGCCGGTGCCGTGCACGAACCCGACCGCATACGCGAGCGCGCCGGCGACGAGCGCGATCAGCGTCGCGCGCACGGTATGGCCGGCATCCGCCAGACGCCCGGCCACTGGCGCCGAGGTCGCGCCGATCGCGCCGACCAGCGCGAACAGGCCGATCGCCGATTGCGACAACCCGTAGTGACGGGTCAGCTCGACGGGCACGGCGGTCCAGAACAGGCTGAACGACGCGAACATCAGGCCCTGGTAGAACGCGCGGTGGCGCAATACCGGCATCGTACGAACGAGGTGCAGCAGCGAGCCGATCAGTTCGAAATAGGTCGCGCGATGATCGGGCTGGCGCGATGGAATCGTCAGCGCGAGCACGGCCGTGACCAGCGTCATCAGCACGGCCGCCGCCGCGAACACGAAGCGCCAGCCGAACGCGTCGGCCACGACGCTCGACAGCGGCCGCGCCAGCAGGATGCCGAGCAGCAGCCCGCTCATGATCGTACCGACGACGCGGCCGCGCGAATGGTCCGGCGCGAGGTGCGCGGCGAGCGGCACGAGGATCTGCACGGCCACCGAGCTGAACCCGATCAGCAGCGAAATCGCGAGAAAGAGCCCAGGCGTGCGCACGAGCGCCGCCGCCGCGAGGCTCGCGATCGACACGACGGCCGTCACGATCATCAGCTTGCGGTTTTCGAGCAGGTCGCCGAGCGGCACGATGAAGAACAGGCCGAGCGCGTAGCCGATCTGCGTCAGCGACACGATCAGGCTCGCCGTGTTGCCGGACATGTGCAGGCCCGGCGCGATGAGCTCGGTGATCGGCTGCGCGTAGTACAGGTTCGCGACGATGGCGCCGCAGCTGAAGGCGAACAGCAGGATCAGCCCCTGCGTGAGCTTGACGCCGTGCGCGGGCGGCGCGAGCAGTGTTGAATCCGTTGACATGGTCGACTCCTGGAAAAGGGAAAGGCCGGGCACCGAAGCGTCGCGCCGGCATGGAAGTCGCCTGGCCGCGATACGATGCACCGCATTGCCGTCGATACTAGTGATCAATCGCTCCAGCCGGAATCGGGACGCCGTGCAATCGAGCGTTGCGTGGCACGCAAAGGTGCCGCGCCGCGCGGGTTCAGCCGCGTTTGCCCTGCAGCGTCGGAATCTGCTCGAACAGGCCCGCGAGCCAGTCGACGAACACCTTCAGCTTGACCGGGATGTGGCGATTGGGCGGATACAGCACCGAGATCGGCCGGGCCGGCGCGTTGAAATCGGTCAGCACCTCGCGCAGCCGGCCCGATTTCAGGTACGGCTCGACGAGATACAGCGACGTCTTGATCAGGCCGATGCCGGCGACGCCGCACTCGATGTAGTTGTCCGCGTCGTTGACGGCCACCGTGCCGCACATCTGCACGATGCGCGGCTCGCCGTCGACGACGTAATCCCACGGGCGAGGCCGCCCGGTGTCGGCCGAGATGTGACTGACCGCGACGTGCTGTGCGAGATCGTCGACGGTCTGCGGCTCGCCGCACCGCGCGAAATAGGCGGGCGAGCCGCACGTACAGGTGGTCAGGCTGCCGATCCGCTTCGCGATCATGCCCGAATCGTCGAGCGCGCCGATGCGCACCACGCAGTCGACCCCTTCGCCGACGAGGTCGATCTGCCGGTCGGTTACGCCAAGTTCGAGCATGATGTCCGGATGGGCGTCGAGAAACGCCGGCAGCGCGGGCACCACGACCTGCTTGGCCATCGCGGGCGGCAGGTTCACCTTCAGCCGGCCGCGCGGCACGTTGCGGGCCTGCGAGACCGACGCCTCCATGTCGTCGATCTCGCGCAGCACCGCGACGGAACGTTCGTAGTAGGCCTGACCGTCCTCGGTCAGCGAGATGCGCCGCGTGGTGCGGTTCAGCAGCCGGCAGCCGAGATGCTGCTCGAGTGCGCTCAGCAGCGCCGACACGCGCGGCGTGGTGAGGCCGGTCGTGTCGGAGGCGCGCGTGAAGCTGCCGGTTTCGACGATGCGCGTGAACACGCGCATCGAAAGCAAGGTATCCATCGTCGGAGGTTCTCCAGCCGGTCGGCATGCGGCGCCGGTGCGTGCCGGCGCCGTCTTGTCTCGTGTCGGATATAGGGTGTCGCGCAGCGGCGTGACCGACCCGCTAGGCGTCGATGCGCTTTCTCAATGCGTCGCCGGCGAACGGCATTTCGCGCATGCGCTGCCCGGTCGCGTCGAAGATCGCGTTGGCCAGCGCGCCGGCGGTCGGCCCCATCGACGCCTCGGCCGCGCCCAGAAACGGCGCGCCGGGACGATTGACCAGATGGACCTTCACGTTCCGCGGTACGGCCGAGAAGCGCAGGATCGGGTAGCTGCTCCAGTCGAAGCTGCGAATCCGTTCCGTGTCGTACTTCAGCGCCTCGTACAGCGTCCAGCTCGCGGCCTGTACGATGCCGCCCTCGATCTGGTTGCGGATGCCGTCCGGCGACACGATCTGGCCCGCGTCGACGGCGGCTTCCGCGTGTTCGAGCGTCACCTGGCCGGTTTCCGGCACGACCGATACCTCGACCGCGATCGCGACGTAGGCCATCAGGTTCTTGTACTTGCCGAACGCGAAGCCGACGCCGCGGTTGCGCGCGCGCGGCGGCCGCGGCCAGCCGAAGTGCTTCGCGGCGAGCTGGATCACCTGCCGCGCGCGATGGTCTTCCATGTGACGCAGCCGGAATTCGACCGGATCGACGCCGGCCGCGCGCGCGAGCTCGTCCATGAAGCTCTCGATCGCCCAGACGTTGGTGTGCGCGCCGAGCGAGCGCATCGCGGACGTCTGCAGCGGCATCGTCGGCGAGAAGTTGTTGACGATGTGCTGGTTCGGCAGCGTATACAGCGGAATCGCGTTACGGTCGCCGCCGCCCTCCGGCTGCAGCATCGGCGTCGACGGCGCGGGCACGAACGGCGGCTCCAGCATGCGCGCGGGCAGCAGCCGGCCGGCGTTGACGATCCGCTCGTTGTGCGAACTGCTCCACAACGCATAGTTCCAGTCGACGATGCGGCCGCTCGCGTCGAGCGACGCGCTGACCTCGGTCACCATCGCGGGCGTGAAGTGATCCCACGTGTGTTCCTGTTCGCGCATCCATTGCACGCGAATCGGCTTGCCCGGCATCGCGGCGGCGATCAGCGCGGCATGCGCGGCCGCGTCGTCCGCCGCGTTGTGGCCATAGCAGCCGGAGCCCTCGGTGTGAATGCAGCGCACGCTCGCCTTCGGCATCGACAGCATCTCCGCGAGCGCGTCGCGCAGCGGGTAGACGCCCTGCGAGTGGGTCCACACCGTCATCATCCCGTTCTCGAGATGCGCGACCGAACACGACGGCCCGATCGACCCGTGCAGCAGGTAGTTCTTCAGGAACGTCGCGTTCAGCGTCTTCACGGCCGGCGCGGTGGCCGCGTGCGTGTTCGCGATCTCGATGCGCTGCGTCGAGATCCGTTTCAGATCCGCGTGCACGGTGCCGCGCTCGGGCAGCTTGCGGCCCGGCGACCAGCGGCAGCCGGCGGCGAGCGCGCGCTGCGCGACCACCGCCTGCCACTCGCCCTGCGCGACCACCGCGAGCATGCTGCCGTTGCGCACGATCCGCACGACGCCGGGCAGCTTCAGGATCGCGGCTTCGTCGAACGACAGCAGCGTCGCGTCGTATACCGGCGGCATCACGACGCGTGCATGCAGCATGCCGGGCAGCTGCATGTCCTGTACATAGCTGACGCCGCCCGTGACCTTGTTCGGGATGTCGACGCGCGGCAGCGACGTGCCGATCACGGCAAACGTCGCCGGGTTCTTCAGCGGCGACGTGGGCGCCGCATTGCGGTGCAGGTCGACCGTGCGGATCGCGTCGCCGTAGGTCATCGTGCGGCCGTCGGGCGCCTTGATCACCGCGTCGGCGGTCGTCAGCACGCGCGGATCGACGCCGAAGCGTTTCGCCGCGCCTTCCACCAGCAGCGCGCGCACCTGCGCGGTCGCGTTCAGCAGCGCGGAGCCGCTGTCGGCCATCGTGTGGCTGCCGGCGGTCAATCCTTCGTCCGGCGACGCGCCGGTGTCGGCGGTCAGGAACGTGATCAGCGACGGCTTCATGTCGAGTTCCTCGGCGGCCACCTGCAGCAGCGCGGTGCGCACGCCGGTGCCGAGCTCGACCTTGCCGGTAAACACGGTGACCTTGCCGTCGGGTGTGATCTTGACCCACGCGTCGAGCAGCGGATTGGTCTTCAGGCTGCCGGCGAGCGCCTGCGTGGCTTTCGCCACGTGCACGGCCGCGCCTTCGTCGGCGATCACCAGCTGCGCGGCCGCGCGCGACGCGGGCGCGAGACTGAACGCGACGAACAGCGCGCCGGAGACGATGAAATGCCGGCGGCCTTCGTCGATGTCGTCGTGGGAATTCATCAGAGCCCCTTGCTGATCGTGACGGGAGCGGAAGCCGGTTCGGGGGGCGGCAGCCCCGCGACCGAGCGCACCGCCGCGAGAATCCGCATGTGCGTGCCGCAGCGGCACAGGTTCGGTTCCATGTGCGTGCGCAGTTCCTGTTCGGTCGGCTTCGGGTTGCGTTCGAGCAGCGCCTGCGCGCGCATGATCATCCCGGCGATGCAGTAGCCGCACTGCGCGGCCTGATGCTCGATGAACGCGCGCTGCAGCGGGCCCGGATGCTCGGCGGTGCCGAGGCTTTCGATGGTGCGCACGCTGCGCGCGCCGACCGCGGCCACCGGCATCAGGCACGAGAAGGTCGGCTTGCCGTCGACGATCACGGTGCAGGCGCCGCATTGTCCGAGGCCGCAGCCGAATTTCGCGCCGTGCAGGTACAGGTCGTTGCGCAGCGCGTACAGCAGCGGCGTGGACGGATCGATGTCCAGCGTGTGCCGCACGCCGTTGACGGTGAGGGTAATCATCGTACGGTGTCCTCTTTTCTGAGCTTCGCGGCCATCGCGTCGACGGCGGACCACGCGGGACGGTCGGTATAGGTCTCGCGCACGTACGCGGCGAGATCGGCGATCTGCGCGTCGTCGTACTGGTCGATGAACGACGGCATGTAGTTGAGCGTGTCCTCGCCGTGCCAGCCGATGCCGTTGAACATCATTTGGATCGCGTTGCGCGGCGTATCGGCGTTGACCGCCGTGCTGAACGAAAGCGTCGGCCGCTCGCCGATCGACTGCATCGGCGCGGCCGGCCCGTGGCACTGCGCGCACGACGCCTGGAACAGCGTCGCGCCCCGTTGCGCGGCCGGCGTCGTCGCGGCGCGTTCGACCGCGTTCGCGGCGGCGGCCGCACGCGCATGCGCCGGCTTCTGGATCGACAGGATGTAAGTGGCGATCGCCTCGACGTCCTCCACCGGCACCGTCGCGAGGTCGCGCGTGACCGGCAGCATCGGCCCGGCCGCCGCGCCGTGCTCGCGCGCGCGGCCGGTGCGCAGGTAGGTGACGAGCTGCGCCTGCGTCCACGGCCGCGCGGCCTGGCCGAGCGCATTGAGCGGTGGTGCTTCCCAGCCGTCGACGATGCCGCCGTCGAACGCGCGGCCGCGCTGCTCGCCGCCGATCGCGTTTAGCGGCGAATGGCACGACGCGCAGTGGCCGAGCCCGTCGACGAGCATCCTGCCGCGGTTCCATTGCGCGGACTGCGCCGGGTCCGGCTGATACGCGCCTTCGCGCAGGAACAGCACGTTCCAGAATGCGACCAGCGGCCGGAAGTTCAGCGGAAAGACCAGGTCGTTGGCGGGCGCCGTCGCGTGTACCGGCTCACGCGTCATCAGGTACGCGTACGCGGCGGCGATGTCGTCGTCCGACATCCGCGTGAAATGAATGTACGGAAACGCCGGGTAAAGCGGCTGCCCGTTGCGTCCGATGCCGGTGCGCAGCGCCCGGGCGAACGCGTCGCGCGACCAGCGGCCGATCCCCGTTTCGGCGTCCGGCGTGATGTTGGTCGCATAGATCGTGCCGAATGGCGTCGCGAGCGGCAGCCCGCCCGCGAACGGCTTGCCGTCCTTCGCGGTGTGGCACACGATGCAGTCGCCGAGCGCGACGACGCGCGCGCCGGCGCGCACCAGCTGCGGATCGAACGAGGCGGGGGCGGGCGGATCGATCGGCGCGATCGACGGCCGCACCATGACGCCGATCGCGATCGCGACACCGACGATCGCGATGCCGGCCGCGCCGAACCAGAGTCGTTTGTGCTTCATGCGCGCTCCATGCGGCGCGGTGCGCCGCAAGTCATGCGAGGCGCGGCGACACCGGGCGATGCGGGTCGGCCGTGCGTGGTCGTCCGATGCGGCCGCGAGCGTGTTGCCGAGCGGCGGTGATTGGCGGCGGGGATCAAGTTGTCACTCCAGCAGTCGATAACGGGCGCATGCGCTGTCGTACGCGGCAGCGCATGAAGGCAGTCTACGCAGAGGCCGCTTCCATTGCCTGAAGCGGCGCTGAAACGTTCTGAACGGTGTCCGGCCCCGGATCGGCCGGGGTTCGGCGCCGGCGCCGGATGACGGGCAGGCCATGTCACGGCGGCCTCCCACGTCGCGTTACGACGGAACCTCGCCCGCGACGACTTCGTCCGCGTAGCACCAGATCCAGCGTTCGCCGGGCTCGATCGAGCGGACGAGCCGGTGGCCGGTGTCACGGAAATGCCGGCTCGCGTGGCGATTCGGCGACGAGTCGCAGCAGCCGACGTGCCCGCAGATCAGGCACATCCGCAAATGCACCCAGCGGCTGCCCGATCTGATGCATTCGTCGCAGTAGTCCTTGTTGGTGTCGAACACGCGTGCTTCGTCGAGATGCGTACAGGCGTTGGCCATCTTGCGCTCCGATGCCGGCGCGGGAGCGACGCTTGCGGCGGGCCGGCGCGAGGCCGCAAGCGGGACGGATACGCGACATTGTGCGGCGCCGCGGCGCACCCGGACCTTAATTGTCATGAAGCGGCCCGCGCGGTGCGTGCCGGCGGCGTACAGTCGCGAATGCGTCCGGCCGCGGCCCGGCCGGGCCGCATCCGACATCGACATCATCGGGAGGCGCTCATGGATCAACCGCAACACGTGCGGATCGTCGGCTTGCCGCGCAGCAGGGACGCGTATGCGATCCGCGATTTCCTGCAGCGGCGCATGATCGCGTACGACTGGTGCGAGCTGACATCCGACGCCGACTGCGCGCAAGTGCTCGGCATCGCGCCGCTGCGCGACATCCGGCTGCCGGTCGTGATCTTTCCGGACGGCTCGCGCCTGTACCAGCCGACCCTGGCCGAGATCGCCGCGCGGCTCGGCTGGGTCGCGCGCCCGCGTTTCGTCGAATACGACGTATCGATCTACGGCGCGGGGCCGGCCGGGCTGTCCGCGGCGGTCTACGCGGCGTCCGAGGGGCTGCGTGCGGTCGTGATCGAGCGCGGCGCGATCGGCGGGCAGGCCGGCACGAGTTCGCTGATCGAGAACTACATGGGCTTCCCCGACGGCATTCCGGGCGCGGAGCTCGCGGAGCGCGCCCGCGAGCAGGCGGTGAAGTTCGGCGTCGAGCTGCTGACGATGCGCGAGGGCGTGCATGCGACATTCGTCGACGGCAAGATTCGCGTCGAGCTCGCCGACGGGTCGATTCTGGTCGCACGCGCGAACATCTGCGCGACCGGCATCGAATATCGCAGCCTCGGGCTGCCGGAGGAACCGGCGTTTCTCAATGCGGGGCTGTTCTACGGCGCCGGGTCGAGCGAAGCGCCGATGTGCGCGGGCGAGCAGGTGTTCATCGTCGGCGGCGGCAATTCGGCCGGCCAGGCCGCGATGAATTTCTCGCGGCATGCGCGCCAGGTGACGATGCTCGTGCGCGGCGCGTCGCTCGCCGACACGCTGTCGCGCTACCTGATCGACCGGATCGAACGCACGCCGAACATCGAGGTCCGCTACCGGTCGAGCGTCGCCGCGCTGCACGGCGACGGCTGGCTCGACGCGATCGAGCTTCGCTCGGCGGACGGCACGCGCGAACGGTTGCCGGCCACGCGCCTGTTCGTGTGCATCGGCGGCGCACCGAATACCGACTGGGCGAAGGACACCGACATCATTCGCAATCCGGACGGCTATCTGGTGACCGGCGGCGATCTGTACGATTGTCCGGCGTTCGAGCGCGTGTGGCCGCTCGAGCGTCGGCCGTACCATCTGGAAACCAGCGTGCCGGGATCGTTCGCGGCAGGCGACGTGCGATCGGGATCGGTCAAGCGCGTCGCGTCGGCGGTCGGCGAAGGCGCGATGGCCGTGACCTTCGTGCACCGGTTTCTCGGCGAGGATGCGCATCGCCTCGCGCTTGCCTGACGCGCTCGCGGGCCGTTCGATGCCGTCATCGCGCGTCGGCTTGCGTCGCGTCATGCAGCCCGCCCCGGCCGGCGCGCGCCGACGGTGTCCACCCGCCGCCCAGCGCACGCACGAGGCTCACCGTCGCGACGGCCAGCGCCTGCCGGCTGTGAATCAGCTGGCGCCGCGCATTCAGTGCGTCGCGATCGGCGTCGATGACTTCCAGGTAGCTGACGTAACCGTGCGCGTAGCGGCTCAGCGATAGCCGCGCCGCCGCGTCCGTCGCGCGCGCCGCGCTGTCGTAGCGCACGATCCGCTCCTTTTGCGCGGCGATGTCGTTGAGCGCATCCTGCACGTCGCGCAACGCACCGATCGCGGTCGCGCGATAGTTGGCGTCGGCGACGTTCGTGCCGGCTCGCGCGGCGGCCACCGCGGCATCGCGCTTGCCGCCGTCGAACAGCGTCAGCGCGACGTTCGCGCCGAGACTCCACAGCGAGCTGTTGCGGTCGAGAAACGAGCGCAGGTCGCGGGTGGCGAAACCGCCGTCGGCGGTCAGCGTCAGCGTCGGCAGCCACGCGGTGCGCGCGATCCCCAGTTCGAGCGATGCCGCATCGGCGCGCCGCGCCGCCGCGAATACGTCCGGGCGTTGGGCGAGCAGCGCGGACGGCAGCCCGGCCGGCACCTCCGGCACCTGCACGGGCACGGCGCCCGCGTCGACGTCGAACGCGGTCGGCGACACGCCGGTCAGCACTGCAATGGCGTCGACGAGGTTCTCGCGCAGCCGGCGGCTTTCCGCGAGATCGGCATGCGCGGTATCGAGATCGGCCGCTGCGCGCAGCCCGTCGAGATCGCTCGCCGCGCCGGCCCGCACGCGGGCGGCGATCACGTCGAGCGCGGTGCGCCGCAGCCCGATCGCGCGCGTGAGCGTCACGAGATCGTCGTCGACGTAGCGCAGCGTCAGATAGTCGACGGCCACTTCGGTCGCCACCCGCAGACGCACCGCATCGCGGTCGGCCGCCGTCTGCAGCAGGTTCTGTTCGCTGACGTCGGCATCGCCCCGCAAGCGGCCCCATAGATCGACTTCATAACTCGCGGCGACGGGAACCGACCAGTTGTGCATCGTGCGCTTCGGCAGCGCGTTGTCGACCGTGCCGGACACTCGCGTGCGGCTGAACGACGGGTCGACGCGCACGGTCGGCGCCAGCGCGGCCTCGCGCACACCGAGCAGCGCCTGCGCCTGGTCGACGCGCGCGGCCGCCGCGCGGATGTCGGGGTTGTGCGCGAGCGCGGCGTCGACGAGGCGGCCGAGCTGCGGGTCGCCGAACCACACGGGCCACGCGGCGAGCGACGGCGCGCGCGCATCGGTCGCCGGATCGGCATGGCGGAACCCGTCGTGTCCGACCGGGACGGGCGCGAGCGGCTGCGGTGCGATCGAGCACGCGGCCAGCAGGCTCGCGGCGAGCAGGGCGAAGACGCGCGTCATCGCGATTCGCTGCCGGGTTGCAGCGTGACGACGACCGACAGCCCGGGCCGGATGCGCGGCTCCGTCGCGGCCGGGCCGTCGAGCAGGATCTTCACGGGGACGCGCTGCGTGACCTTCGTGAAATTGCCGGTCGCGTTGTCGGGCGGCAGCAGCGCGAACTGCGCGCCGGTCGCGGGCGACAGGCTGTCGATGCGGCCGGTGAACGCGCGCTGCGGCAGCGCATCGAAGCGCAGTTGCACGGCGTCGCCGGCACGCACGTGCCGTAGCTGCGTCTCGCGGAAATTGGCGATGATCCACGGATGCGGCTCGACCAGCGTGAGCAGCGCCTGGCCGGGCGCGACATGCTCGCCGGTCTCGACGGTCTTCTTGCCGACGTAGCCGTCCGACGGCGCGACGACCGCCGTGTAGCCGAGTTGCAGCAGCGCGTCGCGCAACTCGGCGTCGTTCTGGCTCGACGCGGCAGCGGCGGCCTGAGCGGCGGCGAGCGCGCTGCGCCGCCGCGCATCGGCCGCCCAGACGCGCGCGCGGGCGGACTTGCGTGCGGCATCGGCCGCATCGAATTCCTGCTTCGACAGGCCGCGCGGCGTCTCGCGGGTCAGTTCGCGTGCACGGGCGTAATCGAGCTCGGCCTTTTCGGCATCGGCGTGCGCCGACACGAGCGCCGCGTCCGCCTGCTCGATCAGCGCGCGTGCGCGGCTCGCATCGGCATGTGCCTGGGCGACGCGGGCGCGTTGCGCCGCGACGCGCACGTCGAAGTCGCGCCGGTCGATCTGCACGAGCGCGTCGCCCGCATGCACGAACTGGTTGTCGTCGACGAGCACACGCTCGACCGTGCCGGTGACGCGCGGCGAGATCACGTGCAGATGGCCGGTCACGTACGCGTCGTCGGTGCCGCGATCGCGTGCGTCGAACTCGTACACGAGCAATGCGACGAGCAGCAGCGCGATCACGGCGATCGCGACGACGGCCAATCGCCGGGAACGCGCGGGCGCAGCGGGCGACGGTGCGGGAGAGGGTGGGGTCATGATCGGCAAACTCCGTCGTACGGGCAGGATTCGACGCACCGCGTTATGCTTGCGCCAGCTTGACAGGCGGGAGCCGCTCGACGATGAACACGACGTTCGCCACCGGCAGTGCCGCGCCGGCGCCGGCCGCAGGCCCGGCCTCCGACATTCCGACGTTTCGGTCGATCGCCGCGATCGCGGCCGTGCTGCTCGGCGCGATCATCGCGACGCTGACGTCGCGCATCACGTCGCTCGGGCTGGCCGACGTGCGCGGCGCGCTGGGCATCGGCTTCGACGAAGGTGCGTGGATCAACACCGCGTTTACCGCGTCGCAGATGTTCGTCGGGCCGCTCGCGATCGCGGCGGCCTTCATGTTCGGCACGCGCCGCGTGCTGGTCGCGGGCGCCGTGGTGTTTCTCGGCGCGGAAAGCGTGCTGCCGCTGTGCACGCAATTCGGCGCGTTCATCGTGTGCCAGGCGATCGCGGGGCTCGCGTCCGGCGTGTTCGTGCCGCTGACGGTCGGCTTCGTCGTGCGCACGCTGCCGCCGCGGCTGATTCCGTTCGGCATCGCCGCGTATGCGATGAATCTCGAGATGTCGCTGAACCTGTCGGCCACGCTCGAAGGCTGGTACAGCGAACATCTGAGCTGGCGCTGGCTGTTCTGGCAGAACGCGGCGTTGACCGTGCCGTTCATCGCGTGCCTGATGCTGTCGCTCGCCGACGAGCCGATCAAGCGCTTCGCGTCCGGCATCGATGCGCGCGGGATGCTGCTCGGCGCGGGCGGCTTCGCGTGCCTGTGCATCGCGCTCGACCAGGGCGAGCGGCTGTTCTGGTTGCAGTCGCCGCTGATCGTCGCGCTGCTGGCCGCCGGCATCCTGATGATCGCCGCGTTCCTGATCCACGAACTCGCGTCGCCGCGCGCGGGCATTGACCTCGGGTACCTCGCGCGGCCCAACATCGCGCTGCTGATCGTGCTCGTCGGGCTCGTGCGCTTCACCGTGCTCAACACGAGCTTCATCCCGTCGCTGTTCCTCGCCAGCACGTACGGCCTGCGGCCGTTGCAGATCGGCGACACGCTGCGCTGGATCGCGATCCCGCAACTGCTGTTCGCGCCGTGCGTCGCGCTGTTGCTGCAGCGGGTCGATCCGCGCCGGCTGATCGTCGCCGGCTTCGCGATGGTGGCGATCGCGTTCGCGCTCGGGTCGCGGCTCACGCCGGTGTGGGCCGAGCCCGACTTCATCCCGTCGCAGTTGCTGCAGGCACTCGGTCAGACGATGGCGCTCACGTCGGTCATCTTCTTCTTCGGCAAGCACGTGACGGCCGAGCATGCGTTGACGTTCGGCGCGGTCGTGCAGGCGACGCGCCTGCTCAGCGGGCAGCTCGGCACGACGTCGATCGCGGTGATTCAGCGGATCAGGGAGGCTACCCATTCGAATCTCGTCGGTCTGCATGTGTCGCTGTCGGATCCCGAAACGCTCGAACGGCTGCGAGCCGGCGCGGGGTCGCTGGTCGCGCATGGCGCCACGTTCGCGACCGGCAACCAGGCGGCCTATGCGCTCGTCGATCGCGCGGTGCGCGTGCAGGCCACGACGCTCGCGCTGGCCGACAACTTCCGGGTGGCGATGGCGTTCGCGCTCGCCGGCGCGCTGCTCGGCATCCTGTTGCGCCCGGTGCGGGCGCCGTAAGTGTGGCACCGGACGGTCTGAAATTTCCTGAAAAGTCCTGAACGGCGCGTCCGTCGCGGCGGCATGCGCGCCGCCGCGACGGACCGCGCGCTTACGCCTGCAGGAACGCAAGCAACTCGGCGTTGATGCGATCGGCGTTCACGACGCACATGCCGTGCGAGCCGCCTTCGATCACCTTCAGCACCGCGTGCTTCACGAGCTTCGACGACAGCCGGGCCGAATCGTCGATCGGCACGATCTGGTCGTCGTCGCCGTGCAGCACGAGCGTCGGCACGTCGATCTTCTTGAGGTCGTCGGTGTAGTCGATTTCCGAGAACTCCTTCACGCACAGGTACTGGCCATGGATGCCGCCCATCATGCCCTGCGACCAGAATGCGTCGATCGTGCCCTGCGACACCTTCGCGTTCGGCCGGTTGAAGCCGAAGAACGGCACGGCCAGATCCTTGTAGAACTGCGAGCGGTTCTCCGCGACGTTCTTGCGGATGCCGTCGAACACTTCCATCGGCAAGCCGCCCGGATTGGTCGGCGACTTGACCATCTGCGGCGGCACCGCGCCGATCAGCACCGCCTTCGACACGCGTTTCGTGCCATGGCGGCCGATGTAGCGCGCGACTTCGCCGCCGCCGGTGGAGTGGCCGACGAGCGCGGCTTCGCGCACGTCGAGCGCGTCGAGCAGCGCGGCGAGATCGTCCGCGTACGTGTTCATGTCGTTGCCGCGCGACGGCTGGCTCGAACGGCCGTGGCCGCGGCGGTCGTGCGCGATCACGCGATAGCCGTGCTGCACGAGGAACAGCATCTGCGCGTCCCACGCGTCCGCGCACAGCGGCCAGCCGTGCGAGAACACGACCGGGCGGCCGCTGCCCCAATCCTTGAAGTAGATCTGCGTGCCGTCCTGAGTGGTGATCGTGTTCATCGTGTGCGCTCCTGAGTGGGCTGAAGAAGGGCTGCGCGAAGGCGCGCCGGCCGCGGCCGCCATCGCGGGCAGCGCGACTGCGGCAACGGCCGTGGCACCGGCAAGCAGCATGTCGCGGCGGCGGGCCGACGAAACGGCGTCGGTCTGTTCGGGATGCATGTGGACTCCTGAGGTATGCGGCGGCGAGGCCGCACGGGATGGTGGATCGGTGGCGGCTGGCCGTGGCCATCCCGCCCGGCAGCCGGCCGGCGTGCGCCGTCGCGCGTCGATGGTGGCGCGCGGACGAACGAATGCCGTCGGGAGCGTAATCCGGCGTGGTGCGCGCCGTACTGAAATCCGGCTGAATTCTCTTGAACGCCGCGGCGCCCCCAACGGATTTGCCGCACTGCAGAAAAATTAAGCCCGCGACCGGGACTCTTCAGCGCACGGCGGCTATCGTCAGCATCGGGTCGTCGGCACACGTCGCGCGCCACGCGAACGGGGCCGACGACCCGCGCCGCCCGTCACCTGCCTGAATAAGCCGCCATGGACGCCTTCAATCGCTGGGAGCACATGATCACGTCGCTCGGACCGCTACCTGCCACGGGGAGCCGGATGCCGCCGCTGCCGCGTACGCGAGAGACGGACGGCTCGCGTCGCCCGCATCGGAACGATGCGCCGGTGCCGTCGAGCGGCGACGTGCGCCGCCGCAGCGCGATCGTCGCCGTCGAGCGGCAGACCGATTCGTCGATGCTGGTGTCGTGGAGCGATCCGACGCGTTGCCGCTACGACGAACAACGCTGGATCAGCGCGAAGGCGCGCAGGCTGGCGCGCTGCGCGCTCACCGGGCAACCGATCCGGGTCGGCGACGCGATCTACAAACCCCAGTGGCGCGGCGAGAAACGCCCCGCGAACTGCCGCGAGATGGTGCTCGCGACGGCGCTCGAGCAGTTCGTTACCCGGCAGTCCCGGGCATGACGCGCCGCGCCGCACGCTTCGGCCGCGTCCATGGGCGCGGCTTCCCTACTCGAAAGGAACCTTCATGAGCACGTTCGCCACCCGCGACGGCGTGTCGATCCACTACAAGGACTGGGGCAGCGGCCGCCCGGTCGTGTTCATTCATGGCTGGCCGCTGAATGCCGACATGTGGGACGTGCAGATGCATCATCTGGCGTCGCACGGCCTGCGCGGCATCGCGTACGACCGACGCGGCGACCGCGAAACTCGTTCCGAATTCGACGCTGAGCGTCTATGAAGGCGGCCCGCATGCGCTGTGACGTACGCGACCAGGCTGAACGACGAATTGCTGGCGTTCGCGCAGGGCTGAGCTTCGCGATGCCGGTTCCGCGCGGCGAATCGCGCCGGAAGCGAGCCAGAAGCGCATGCCAATACGTCGACGGATATTCGGCCGGCGCAATAGAGCAACCCGAAAATAAACCGGCCGTTCGAATCGAAAAGAAAATGCGCCGCATATCTCCGTCCGGCAAACATTTCGTCTGATATATCGGAATCGCATTCATGGACGCATGCACCATTTGCACATGAAACGTGCGTGATCGCGCCGCATTTCAGTGCTGGAGTGCAAAACAGCACCGTGCGGCGGAATTTTTCGTCATTTCAAAAAATTCGAGCCGTTCATTCTGATAATTTGAATCATTCGACCATGCAAATACCGTAGCATTGATGCCGAACCGGCACCCGATTTCAGTGGGGCGCCGTTGAATGTCACCCTCAAGAAATTCTCATGATCCGGATTGGAACACTTCACGTTTTTCTCGACAGACGTGAAATTCGTTCGAACGGCAAGCTGCTGCGCATCGGCAGCCGCGCATTCGAAATTCTCGAGCTGTTGATTCGGGCGAATGGTGCGCTGGTATCGAAAGACGACATCATGCAGCGGGTATGGCCGCACACCGTGGTGGAGGAAAACAACCTGCAGGTGCACATCGCGTCGCTGCGCAAGGCGCTGGCCGACGACCGCAACCTGATCGTCACGGTGCCGGGCCGCGGCTATCGGTTGGTCGTCGGGCAGGACGACGGCGACGCGCCCGTGCGTCCCGCGATGTGGCGGCCGTCTGCGGCGCCGAGCACGCTGTTCGGCCGCGAACAGACGGTCGCCGACGTGCTGGCCGCCCTGCAGGGCGCGCGCGTCGTGACGCTGGTCGGCGCGGGCGGCATCGGCAAGACGCGCGTCGCGATCGAAGCGGCGGCGCGCGCCGACGCACGCTTTCCGGAAGGCACCGTATTCGTTTCGCTCGCGACCGTCGCGTGTCCGCGCTTCGTCCCGGACGCGCTGGCGGGCGCGTTCGGCATCACGCAGCCGACCGGGTCGCTGACCCTCGAAGCAGTGCTCGCCAGCGTCGCGCGTCGCCGGATGCTGCTCGTGCTCGACAATTGCGAGCACCTGCTCGACGCCGCCGCGCAGATCGCGAGCGCGCTCACCGATGCGGACGACGGGCTGTGCGTGCTCGCGACGAGCCGCGAATCGCTGCGCATCCACGGCGAGCGCGTGTGCCCGGTGCCGCCGCTCGACGTCCCCGACGAAGGGGGCGGCGACGGCGAGGCGATGAACGCCAGCGCGGTGCAGTTGTTCGCGGCGCGGGCACGTGCGGCCGATCCGCGTTTTCCGCTCGACGCGCGCAGCCTGGCGTTGATGGCGTCGGTCTGCCGTCGCCTCGACGGCCTGCCGCTCGCGATCGAACTGGCGGCGGCGCGCGCCGCCGTGCTGGGCATCGACGTGCTGGCCGCCCATCTCGACGATCACTTTCGGTTGCTGACCGGCGGTTTTCGCACCGCGTTGCCCCGTCACCAGACGCTGCAGGCGATGTACGACTGGAGCTACCGGTTGCTCGGGGACGCCGAGCGCCTGCTGCTGCGATGGCTCGGCGTGTTTCGCGACGGCTTCTCGATCGAGGCCGTGCGCGAGGTCGTCGGTGCCAACGGGCCGGCCGGCGCCGAGCTGCTCGAGACGATCGCCGGCCTCGTGTCGAAATCGCTGGTGATCCTCGAGACCGCGCACGGCGTGCCGCGCTACCGGCTGTTGACGACCACGCGGGCCTACGCGCAACAGCAACTCGACAGTCACGGCGAGGGCGCGGCTGCGGCGCGCGCGCACGCGACCTACTTCCTCGCGTTGTTCCGGCGCGCGGCCCACGATGGCGACGCGCCGGGCAGCGGGCCGGAGGGCGCGACCCGGCTCGATGCGGTCCGCCGCGAGCTCGGCAATCTGCGTGTCGCGCTCGACTGGGCATTTTCGGCGCAGGGCGACGCGGCGCTCGGCATCGCGCTCACGGCCGTCGCGGTGCCGTGCCTGTTCGATCTGTCGCTCGTCGACGAATGTCGCGAGCGCGCGCGCGTCGCGCTCGATGCGATGCGTGACGCGGATGCAACCGGGGTGTCCGACGATGCGCGCGTGCGGGTGCTGGCCGCGTATGCGGCGGCGCTCGCGCATACCGCAGGGTCGACGCAGGTCGTGCACGACGCGTGGTCGGAGGTGCACGCACTCGGATTCGATGCGGCCGAGGCCGAACTGCCGTCGCGCGAGTCGTGACGCCGGGTTCGTGCGCGTCCCCGATGTTTCAGAACGATTCAGCCCGGATACAGGACGGCGGCAGGCGGCGCGCGTAGATTGCCAGAACGGCGCGTGCCGACACCCCGTCGGCACGCGTGCGCATCGACCGCCTGCGCTCGCCGACATCGCGCGATCCCACTGAACGTCGGCGCGGCGAAACACCCGGCGCACGCGTCGCCGCGCATCCCGTTCAACCGACGAACCGCCGCATGAAACCTGATCAATCCGACCTTTCCCGTCACGCGACCGATCTCGGCCTGCTGTTCCTGCGCGTCGCCGCCAGCGTGCTGTTGCTCGTCGTGCACGGCTTGCCGAAGATCGTGCATTACACGGCCGAAGCCGCGGCGATCGAAGATCCGTTCCATCTCGGCCGCACGCTGTCGATCCTGTTCGCGATCTTCGCGGAGGTCGTGTGCCCGGTCTTCGTGATCGTCGGTCTGTATCCGAGGCTGGCGGCGCTGCCGGTGATGATCGTCACGCTCGTCGCGCTGGTGTTCGTCCACCCGGACTGGCCGCTGCGCGAAGCGCAGTTCGCGTGGATGCTGCTGATCCTGTTCGGCACGATCGCGATCGCGGGTGCCGGCCGCTACGTGTTGCCACTGCCGTTGCCGGGCGTCATGCGCCGGCGCGCCTAGCGGCGGCCAGTGCGTCGGCGGCCCGCACGCCATGTGCCTGACGATTCCGTCCGCGCGGCGACGTACGTGCTGCCGCGCCCATCCTTTCGCGCGCCGCGCGTGCGTTCCGACATGTTGAATTTCTCCGATACGGCGATCTACGGCGCGCCGATCGTGCTGGCCGATCTCGCCGCGTGGCGGCTGTTCGGGCGCGGTCGCTCCGCGGCGCGCGCCATCCGGCGCTGCGCGGCGTTCGCCGCGTTGACCGCGGTGCTGTTCGCGACCGGCGTGAGCCCGCTCGCCGTGCCCGCGTCGCTCGCCTGGCTCGACCGGATCGCGGTCCAGGCCATCTGCATCGCCTGGTGGCTCCAGTGCGCGATCGTGTTCAGTCTGCTGCTCAATCATCTGCTGCTGCCGCGTGCGTGGCGCAACCAGCGGCTGTTTCACGACCTCGCCGAAGCCATCGTGTTCGGCGCGGCCGCGGTGGCCGCGCTCGGCTACGTGCTCGGCCTGCCGTTGAGCGGCCTGGTCGCGACCTCCGGGGCCGTGGCGGTGATACTCGGCCTCGCGCTCCAGAACACGCTGAACGACGTGTTCTCCGGGCTCGTGCTGAATACCACGCAACCGTTCCGGCTCGACGATACGGTCTCGATCGGCGAGCTCGAAGGGCGCATCGTCGAGAGCAACTGGCGTGCGACGAAGCTGATCGACAGCCTCGGCAACCTGGTCGTCGTGCCGAACAGCACCGCGGCGCGCGCGACGATCGTGAATCTCAGCGAACCCGCGGGCCTGCACGGCGTGACGCTCGCGCTCGACCTCGATCCCGCGGTGCGGCCGGCGGTGGCCGTCGGCGCGCTGGAGCGGGCCGCGGCGAGTTCGCTCGACGTGCTCGCGCGCCCCGCGCCGATCGCCGTCGTGAAGGCGTTCCGCGCGAACGCGATCCAGTACGAACTCGTCTGCTACGTCGACGCACTGCAGAAGAAAATTACCGTGCGCAACGCGCTCTACGATCTCGCGCATCGGCATCTGGCCGCGGCGGGCGTCGCATGGCGGCCGCTAGCAGGCTCTGCGCCGGCGTCCGTATCGACATCGCTAGGGCAGCCGGTATCGCGTCGGCTACTGCTGTTGCGCGCGGTCGAATTGTTCGCGCGCGTGGACGACGACGATCTGGCCGTGCTGGCCGATGCGCTGGTTGCGCGTTCGTTCGGCAAGGGCGACGTGATCTATGCGTCGAATGCGGAGTCGCGCGTGCTGACGATCGTCGAATCGGGCGTCGCGGCGGTGTTCGTGCCGGGCGCTTCCGGCGATGTCGAAGTCCGGCGCATGGCGCCGGGCGATGCGATCGGGCAGTCGGTCGTGCTCGCCGGCACGCGGCTGCATGCGACCGTGCACGCGGTCACCGCGATGACCGTGCATCAGCTTCGCAGCGAGGATCTGTCGGCACTGATCGCGAGGAAGCCGGCGCTCGGCAGGCTGATGTGCGAGTCGCTCACCGACCATATCGCGACCGAGGAACGGGTGATGATTCCGCCGGTCGAGAAAGCGCACGCGGGGTTCAGCCTGATCGGGTGGCTCGAGAAGGAAATGAAGCGGCTGCACGATTCGCTCGGCTGACGCCGGGCCGGATCGCGAGGGGCGCTGGCGGCCCGCGAACGGGCGTGTCAGTCCGGCGTCGTGAAACGATCGACGAGATCCGGCTGGTCGAGTTGCTCGACCCACCAGTGCAGCGCGCGGCCCGCCTCGTCGCCGCGCCACGCGAGATAGCAGTGCGTGGTATCGCGCATGCCGGTCACCTGGCGTGCGACGAGCTTGCCGTCGGCGATCGCGCGCGCCGCGATGCATTCCGGCAGCGTGCCGACCGCGAGCCCTTCGCATTGCGCTTCCAGCTTCGCGGCCAGCGTCGGTACCGCGAGATACGGCTGGCCCGCATCGATCGCTACCGACTGCGGCTGCAGTTCGCGCGACGTATCGCTGATCACCGCGCCGCGATACTGGACGACCGACGCCATCGCCAGCGGTTCGGGCAGCGACGCGAGCGGATGGGACGGCGCGACCGCGAACACGTGTTTCAGCGAGCCGATCGGCCGTGCGACGATGCCCGGCAATTCCGGCGGTTCGCCCGCCGCGCCGACGACGAGATCCGCCCGCCGCGAAATCAGCGCATCCCACGCGCCGCCGAGCACTTCGGTCGACAGCCGCAACCGCGTGTCCATCCCGAGCGCGTAGAACCGGTGGACGTACGGCCACAGCGCGTCGAACGGCAAGATTTCGTCGATACAGACGCGGACTTCCGTTTCCCAGCCCTGTTGCGCGCGCAGCGCCTTCATTTCGAGCTGCTCGGCCGCCCGCAGCAGGCGCCGGCCTTCCTCGACGACGATGCGGCCCGCATGCGTGAGCTTCGCGCGCCGTCCGCTGCGGTCGAACAGCGCCACGCCGAGATCGCTTTCGAGTTTCTGCACCAGGTAGGTGAGCGCGGACGGGACACGATGCAGCAGTTCCGCTGCTTCGGCAAAGGTGCCGGTGCGGTCGATCGCGTCCAGGGCTTCGAGCGCTTCGAATGACAGCTTCATCGCGAATTCCGGTAGGGGGTGGCTGGCGCATCATACCAGTGCGGGGTGCGGCGCGAGCAGCGTGCGTCGCCGCGATTTGCTAGAGTGACAAGCCTCGTCATTCACCTTCCCGCATCGCCCCATGAGCGCCCCTCAGCCGGACACCGCATCGTCCGATTTCATCCCGGCCGACGTCAGGCAGACCGTCGTCACGCAAGCGTTGCCGAACGGGCAAATCGGTATCGTCCGGCTCAAGACATTGCGCAGGAACATGGGGTTGACCGCGCCCTATGAACTCGAGAATACGGATCTGATCGTGCTGCAGTTGCAACCGTTCGGCGAGCAGGATCTGTGGCTCGACGGCCGCCCCGCACCGTTCGTTCCGTATGACGCGGGAACCGTGTCGATCTACGATCTCGACCGTCGCTGGGTGGCCGATCTCCAAGGTGCGTTCGATTGCCTGCATTTTCATCTGCCGCGCCACACGCTCGAGGAAACCGTCGACGAGCTCGGCGGCCGGCAGCGGCCGCAGCTTTACCTGCCGCCGCATCTGAGCACCCACGATTCGGTCATCCATGCGCTCGGACACGCGCTGCTGCCTGCGCTGGCCCGGCCGGGCGAAGCGTCGCAGATCTTCATCGATCACGTGGGGCTGGCGTTTCAGGCGCACGTCGCGCATCGTTACGGCGGCGTCGGCGAACGGCGGGAAAGGTCGGACGGCAAGCTCACGCCGTCGCAGGCGCGCCGCGCGAAGGAGTTGCTGCTCGCGCACCTCGACGGCAACATCGGCCTGGCCGACGTGGCGAGCGCGTGCGGGCTGTCTCGCGGTCATTTCGTCAAGGCGTTTCATCGAACGACCGGGCTGCCGCCGCATCGCTGGCTCATCGTGCAGCGCGTCGAACGGGCGAAGGAATGGATGCGTGACCCGAACATGCCGTTGAGCATGATCGCCGTTGCATGCGGCTTCGCCGATCAGAGCCATTTCTCGCGCACCTTCACGCGCTTGACCGGTGTCACGCCTCGCCGGTGGCGCGCGGACCATACGTGATCGTCGCGACGCGGATGCGGGGCGCGGCATGGCAAGCGCGGCGACGTGCAGGCATGCAACTTGCGCGGCCGCACGGGCCGCACTACTTTGGAGAGATTTCCATGAAACGACGCTGGCCGCGACAACCGATGCTCGCGATAGGTGTGTTCGCAACGTTCGCGCTGCACGCAGCCGTTGCATCGGCTGCGCCCGACGTCTCGATCAGCCGCGCGGATTACGGCACGACCGCGACCGGGCAGGCGGTGAGCCAGTACACGCTCGCGAACCGGCACGGCGTGACGCTGAAAGTCATCACGTACGGCGGCATCGTGACCGCCCTCGACGTGCCCGACCGAACCGGCCACGCGGCCGACATCGTGCTCGGCTTCGATTCGCTGCGCGACTACGAGGCACACAACGGCAACATCCATTTCGGCGCGCTGATCGGCCGGTATGCGAACCGCATCGCGGGCGGGCGTTTCACGCTCGGCGGCAAGACGTGGAAGCTGCCGGTCAACGACGGGCCGAACACGCTGCACGGCGGCCCCGACAGTTTCGATGCGAAGGTCTGGACGGTTACCGGCACGCACAGCGACGCGACCGGTTCGAGCGTCACGCTGCGCTACGTGAGCCCCGACGGCGAGAACGGCTTCCCCGGCACGTTGACGACCGACGTGACCTACACGCTGACCCGCGACAACCAGATCCGCATCGACTATCGCGCCACGACGGACAAGGACACGGTCGTCAACCTGACCAACCACAGCTACTTCAATCTGGCCGGGCAGGCGGGCGGCAGCGTCGAGCGGCAACTGATCGAGATCGCCGCATCGCGTTTCACGCCGACCGACGATACGTCGATTCCGACCGGGCAACTGGCGAGCGTCGCAGGCACGCCGATGGACTTGCGCCAGTTGACGCCGATCGGCGCGCATGTGCGCGATGCACATCCGCAGCTCGCGATCGCGCATGGCTACGACCAGAACTGGGTGCTCGACCAGGGCGGCCAGTCGGCCCCCGCGTTTGCCGCGCGCGCCTACGACCCGGCGTCGGGGCGTTTCCTCGAGCTGTACACGACGCAGCCGGGGCTGCAGTTCTATACGGCCAACGGGTTGAACGGCAGCGTCGCGGGCAAGGGCGGGACGATCTACCGGCAAACCGATGCGTTCGCGCTGGAAGCCGAGCATTTTCCCGATTCGCCGAATCGTCCGGCGTTTCCGTCGACGGTCCTGAAGCCCGGCGAGACGCTGCACGAAGTGACGGTGTGGCGGGTGGGCGCGCGGTGAGCGTCGGCGTCGGCCGCATCGCGTTCGTCAAACGTTGATCACGCCGCGCCCGATTTCGATCACGCGCCCGCCGACGCCGATTTCGCCCGCGGCATTGACCGACAGGTGCAGCAGGCAAGGGCGGCCGACGGCTTCGCCCTGTTCGACCCGAAACGCGGCCGGCAGGTCGTGCCCTCCGGCCAGCAGCCAGCCGCCCAGGTTCGCGCAGGCCGAACCGGTGCCCGGATCTTCCGACACGCCGCCGCCCTGCTTCACGAAGAAATAGCGGGACACGACCGTTTCCGGGCGTGCGTCGTCGAACGCGAACACATACGCGGTCTTGCGGCCGAGACTGCTCTGGGGCCAGATGTCGAGGTGCGCGCTGTCGGGTTGTGCACGCCGCACGGCGGCCGGGTCCTTGAGCGCGACCAGCAACTGGTCGGCACCGGTATTGACCCACAGCGGCGGCGCGAGCAGATCGTCCTCGGCGAGCCCGAGCAGCGCCGCGACCTGCGCAGCGGACAACGCGCACGGCGCCGTGTTCGGCATGCCTGAATGCGGCGCGGTGAAGGTCCACACGTCGTCGCGCGCCGTGACGTCGACGACGCCGGCCTTGAATTCGAGCGTGAGCGCGTCGTCGGCATTCAGCCGCTCGCGCACGACGTGCGCGGTGCCGAGCGTCGGATGGCCGGCAAACGCCATCTCGTAGCCGGGCGTGAAGATGCGAACGCGTGCATGCGCGCGTTCGGACGGCAGCACGAAGGTCGTCTCCGACAGGTTGAACTGCACGGCCAGCGCCTGCATGGTCGCATCGTCCATGCCGCGCGCATCGTCGAATACGCAAAGCGGGTTGCCGCCGAACGTCGATTCGGCGAAGACGTTCAACAGACGGAAGGTGTAGGAGGGCATCGATATCTCGTACGGGTCAGCTCGGCTTGTCGAGCGGCGCAAGCATCGCCTGCATGTCGGGATGCTTCAGTACTTTCCGGTATTCCGCCGGACTCATGGCGTCGATCAATACGCGGCCGCTCACGTCGGCCTTGATGTACTCGACCGCGAGCAGCGCGATGACCGGATTGGTCGTCAACGTCGCATGGTCGGGCGACTGATCGCCGAATTCCGCGACCACGGCCTCGGTGTCGTCCGCGATCGCGACGGCCAGCCTCCGCCCCGACAGCCGAAGTCGCGCGCTGGCGCCGCATTTGGCCATGTCGTAGCAGCGCGGGCCGTTGAGCGTGCGATTGCCGTAGATCGCCACGTGCGTATCCACGCCGCGCGCCGCGGCTGCTTCGAGCAGCGGCCCGAGATCGTCGATTTCTTCGTCCCAGACACCCGCGAAGATCGCCGTCTTCGCATGGTCGATCACGCGCGCGAAGGCGCTGACGATCGCCTCCCGCCCGCTCAACGACCAGACTAGCCCCGGCTCTTGCCGCACCGGCAACCGGTCGAGCGCGTCCGCTGCGAGCTCGAGATCCGCGTTGAAGCGCGTGCGCAGTTCTTCCAGCAGCGACCGGTGCGGCACGGCCGCATAGCGGACCGGTTCGGAGCGGTTCACGAGCACCGCGCCGCGCGCCTCGAGGCGGCCCAGGGTCTCGTAGACCTTCGATGGCGGCATGCCGGCGCGCCGGCCGACTTCCGCACCCGTCAGCGCGGCTTGGCCGACGAGCGCCGCGTACGCCTGCGCCTCGTATTGCGTGAAGCCAAGCCGGATCAGTGACGTGATCAGTTCCGCGTTGTCGTTCATGTGGATGGATTCGGATTGCCGTGACGCGCTTCAGGGGATGCTTGATTAACTACCGAAGTAGTATAGAATCGATTCAACTTACTACTGAAGTAGTAAGCGAGATTTCCCAACCTTACCGAGAAGGATCATCGAGATGCGTCAACGGATCAGTACCGGCTCCCCGTGGGAGCCGAAGGTGGGCTATTCGCGTGCCGTGGTCGTCGACAACACGATCTACGTATCGGGGACGGCCGGCAAAGGCGACGACGTGTATGCGCAGACGCGCGATGCGTTGGCGACGCTCGGCAAGGTCCTCGCGGACAGCGGATTCGCGCTGTCGGATGTCGTCCAGAGCCGGCTGGTGGTCGCGGATTTCGACCATTGGGAAGACGCCGCACGTGCGCACGGCGAGATATACGGCGAGATCCGGCCGGCATTCTCGCTGGTCCATGCGTTGCCGTTCGTCGATCCTGAGATTCGCGTCGAGGTCGAGGCGATCGCGGTGCGGACCGCCGCATGACGGTCGCCGGCCCGCCCGCCTACCTGTCCCGCACCGCGATCGCGATGCTGGCGCTCGCGGCGGGCGTCGCGATCGCCAACGGCTATGCGCTGCAGCCGTCGCTGTCGGCCATTGCCGGCGATTTCGGCGTGTCGGCTGCGCGGATGGCGACCCTCGCGTCCGTGACGATGCTCGGCTATCTGGCCGGCCTGGCGCTGCTGGTGCCGCTGGTCGACCGGTTGGGTCCGCGCACGCTCATTCCGGCGCAAATGGGGGGGCTCGCGGTGTTGCTCGCGTGCGCGTCGCTGTCGTCGACGCCGCTCGCGCTCGACGCCTGCTTCGTGCTGGTGGGGGCCGCCACCACGGTCGCGGCGCAATGCAGCGCGGTGGTCGGCAAGCATGCGGAGCCGCGTCGGCGGGGCGCGGCGATGGGCGTGGTTTCCGCGGGCATTTCCGCCGGCATCCTGCTGAGCCGTTTCGTCGGCGGCGCGTTGTCGCAGTGGTGCGGATGGCGGGGCGCGCTGCTCGCGCTGGCCGGCTGCGTGGCGCTGGCGGCCGTCGGCAGTGGCGTGCTGTTGCCCGGCGGTCGGCCCGAACGGCGTTCCGGCCACGCAGCCACGATCGGCGCGATTCCGCGGCTGTTGCGCGACAGCGCCGCATTGAGGCGCCGCACCGGAGCCGGCATGCTGTGGTTCTTCGCGTTCAATCTGGTCTGGGTCGGATTGGCGATCCGTCTGGCCGCGCCGCCGTACAGCATGGGGGCGGCCGCGATCGGCGCATACAGTCTCGCCGGCGTGCTCGGCCTGGGTGTGACGCGCGTGGCCGGCAAGCTCACCGATCGCTTCGGCGATCGGGCGGTGATCGGCTGGGGGCTCGCGGTGGCCGCGCTTTCCACGTTGCTGCTTGGCGTCGCCCTCGGACATCCAGGCTGGCTGGGCGTCGGGCTGGCGTGGTTCGATGCCGGTTGTTTCGCTGCCCAGGTCGCGAACCAGGCGCGGGTCGTGGCGATTCAGCCCGCGCGGGCCGGTGCATTGAGCGCCGCGTACCTGACGCTGTACTACGCGGCCGGCGCGGGCGGCGCCGTGGCGGCAGGCATGCTCGTCGAACGGATCGGGTGGGGTGCGATGATGTTCGTCGCGGCCGTTGCCCTGGCGGCAGCCGGGTGGGTCGGGGCCGCACGCGTGAGCGTCGATGCCTCGGGCGAACCGACGTCCGCCGGTTGAGTGCGTGCGGGACCGGCGACGGTCATCGGCCGGATGTTCGCGCCCACCTCAATGCGACGACACGAACACCGCATCGTCGAACGCTTGCGGAATCGCGAAGCTCGCGCGCATGCGCTGTGTTTCCTTCGCCGGCGTCAACCCGAACAGGCGCTTGAATTCCCGGCTGAACTGCGACGGGCTCGTATAGCCGACCGCGTAGCCGGCCGCCTCCGCCGTCAGATCCTGGCGCACCATCAACAACCGCGCCTGATGCAGGCGCGTCGATTTCAGGTACTGCATCGGCGACACCTGCGTGACCGCCTTGAAGTGACTGTGAAAGCTCGGCACGCTCATGCCGGCTTCGTTGGCCAGTTGCGACACGTCGAGCGGCCGCGCGTAATCGGCGTGGATCATGCGTAACGATCGTCCGATCCGGCCGAATTGCCCGCGCATCGCCAGTGCGCTGCGCATCGCGTCACCTTGCGCGCCGGTCAGCACGCGGAAATACAACTCGCGAAGCAGCGCCGGGCCGAGCACCGCGGCGTCGAGCGGCCGCTGCAGCGCCTCGACGAACCGCAGCACCGACGCGTGCATCGCTTGATCCATCGGCGTCGACATCATGCTCTTCGGCGCCTGCACGGTTTCCGCGCGGCCAGCGCGGTCGATCTGCGCGGCGAGTTCGGCGGCCAGCGTGAAATCGAGGTGCAGGTACAGCGCGAGCAGCGGGCGCTCGGGCGTGGCGTCGGTTTCCATGCTGAACGGGACGGGCACGGAGACGGCCAGGTAATGGTGTTCGTCGTACAGATAGCGCTCGCCGCCGAAGTAGCCGCGCTTCGATCCCTGGCACACGATCACGATGCCCGGGTCGTACAGCACCGGCGTGCGCGACAGCGCGCGGTTCGCGCGCAGGATGCGCACGCTCGGCAGCGCGGTCAGGTTGTAGCCTTCGTCGGGCGCCAGCGTGCGCAGCAGTGTCACCAGGCGTTTCCGGTCGCGCGGCGGCAGCGCTGAAGAGCGAACGGAGGCGGGCGAGATGCTCATAGTTTTGTGCAAGAAAATCAGCGGAATCGGGCTTATTCGGCGTGGTTCGTCAGATTAGTATGCACGCTTCAATCGACATTCGGGAGAAGCTCAGATGGCATCCGGCAACATCATGCTCATTACCGGCGTCAGCAGCGGTTTCGGCCGTGCGCTGGCCCAGGAAGCACTGGCCGCCGGTCACACGGTGGTCGGCACGGTGCGCAGCGCGCAGGCGGCGCGCGACTTCGAAGCGCTGTCCGCGCAGGCGGCCGTCGCGCGCGTGCTCGACGTGACCGACTTCGCGCGCATCGACGGCGTCGTCGCGGACATCGAGGCGAACGTCGGGCCCGTCGACGTGCTCGTGAACAATGCGGGTTACGGACACGAAGGGATCCTGGAGGAAGCGCCGCTCGACGAGCTGCGCCGGCAGTTCGACGTGAACGTGTTCGGCGCGGTCGCGATGATGAAGGCCGTCGTGCCGTTCATGCGCGAACGCCGGCGCGGCCGCATCCTGAACATCACGTCGATGGGCGGCCACATCACGATGCCGGGCATCGCGTACTACTGCGGCAGCAAGTTCGCGCTGGAGGGCATTTCCGAGACGCTCGGCAAGGAGCTGGCGCCGTTCGGCATCGCGGTGACGGCCGTCGCGCCGGGTTCGTTCCGCACCGACTGGGCCGGCCGTTCGATGGCGCGCACGCCGCGCTCGATTGCCGATTACGACGCGCTGTTCGATCCGATCCGCCGCGCGCGCGAGGAAAAAAGCGGCAAACAACCGGGCGATCCGGCGAAGGCCGCGCGGGCGATGCTCGCCGTGATCGCGGCGGACCATCCGCCCGCGCATCTGCTGCTCGGCAGCGATGCGCTGCGGCTCGTGCGCAACAAGCTGGCGGCGCTGGACGACGAGATCCGCGCGTGGGAAGCCGTGACGGTGTCGACGGACGGCTGACGGCTGACGCGCGCCGTGTCGTTCGTTTCCTGCCGGTGGATGATCGGCCGTTGCATTGCACGATGGCATCGTGGTTTCACAATAATGGCCGATAATGGCAACCGGCCCGTTCGCCACGTTCATCCACCTCACAGGAGCATCGCGATGCCATACGTCACCACGAAGGACAACGTCGAGATTTTCTACAAGGATTGGGGTCCGAAAGACGCGCAGCCCGTCATGTTCCACCACGGCTGGCCGCTGTCCAGCGACGACTGGGATGCGCAGCTGCTGTTCTTCGTCCAGCACGGCTATCGCGTGATCGCGCACGATCGCCGCGGCCATGGCCGCTCGGCGCAAGTCTGGGACGGCCACGACATGGATCATTACGCGGCGGACGCGTTCGCGGTCGTCGAAGCGCTCGATCTGCGCAATGCGGTGCATATCGGTCACTCGACGGGCGGCGGCGAGGTGGCGCGCTACGTCGCGAAGCACGGCGAGCCGGCTGGCCGCGTCGCGAAGGCGGTGCTGGTCAGCGCGGTGCCGCCGCTGATGCTGAAAACCGATTCGAACCCCGAAGGCCTGCCGCTCGACGTGTTCGACGGTTTTCGCAAAGCGCTCGCCGACAACCGCGCGCAGTTCTTCCTCGACGTGCCGAGCGGCCCGTTCTACGGGTTCAACCGCGAAGGCGCGACCGTGCACCAGGGCGTGATCCGCAACTGGTGGCGGCAGGGGATGGAAGGCAGCGCGAAGGCGCATTACGACGGCATCAAGGCGTTTTCGGAAACGGACCAGACCGAAGACCTGAAGTCGATCTCCGTCCCGACGCTCGTGCTGCACGGCGAGGACGACCAGATCGTGCCGATCGCGGATTCCGCGCTGAAGTCGGTCAAGCTGCTGAAGAACGGCACGCTGAAGACCTACCCGGGCTATTCGCACGGGATGCTGACGGTCAACGCCGACGTGCTCAACGCCGACCTGCTCGCGTTCGTACGGGCGTAATGACGGCGGCGCCGGCCCGCCGCGGCGGGCGGTGCCGCGATCGAAGGCGGGCGATCCGGACGCGCGTGGAAAAGGACGGATCGCCCGCCATCTGCTTCACCCCGGACCGACGAAACGAACGCCCGGATGCGCGAGACGCGGCATCCGGCCGGCCAGGAACGCGTGCAGTTCGCGTACCTGCGCGACCTTGGCGGAATCTTCCGGCCACACGAGGTAATACGCATCGCCGGTGCTGACGGCCGTCTTGAACGGCAGCACGAGCTGCTTCTCGTCGATGGCCGTCGCACACAGCGCGAGATCGCCGATCGACAGGCCGTGGCCGGCGATGGCCGCCGCGATGCCCTGTTCGAGCATGTCGAACACCTGCCCGCGCGTGATGTCCAGGTCCAGATCGTGACCGCTGCCGTTGAGCCAGCGGCGCCAGTCGCGCCGGTCGGGCGACGGGTGGATCAGCTCGCACGCGGAGGGATTCGCGCGCGCGACCGTGGCGGTGGCCCGCGAGCACACCGGAATCAGCCATTCGTCGAACAGCTTCACGCAATGCGTGCTCTCGCCGAACCTGCCCGCGCCGAGCAGGATCGCGCAATCGTAGGATTCGCTGAAGAAATCGACGGTATCGACGTCCATCCACACGCTCGCGATCTGCACCTCGAACGCCGGCCGCGTGCCGCGAAACGCCGCCAGCGCGTCGAGCAGCCAGCGCATCGTCAGCGTGGACGGCGCCTTGAGCCGCAGCACGTCGCGTTGCGTGCGGAACAGCATGCACGCTTCCTCGACCTGCCGGAAGCCGCGCCTGAGGCCGGCCGCGAAGATGTGGGCTTCCGCCGTCACGGTCATTTTCGGCCCGCGCCGGACGAACAGCTTCCGGCCGAAGTAGGCCTCCAGCGTCTTCACGTGCTTGCTGACCGCGCTTTGCGTCAGGCTCAGTTCCTCGGCGGCCAGCGTGAACGAGCCGGTGCGGGCGGCGCTCTCGAACGCGCGCAACGCATAGACGGGGGGAAGCGGTTTGGCCTTCATGGGTTTCGAGTATGAATAAAACTCATGTCATCGGACAGGATTTTCCGTTTTCGGTCGGCGGCCCGGGCGCGTGATACTGCCAGAAACCGCGCTTTTCGATCCATCGGGTCTCCATGATGCCATCGTGACGGGCGTGCTTCTCGACTCATCGAACAACTTTTTTTCATGACACTCCATTACCCGCTGCTGTTCGCCTATCTGGCCGCGATCGTGCTGCTCGTCGCGACGCCCGGCCCGGTCGTCATGCTCGTGACGGGCACCGTCGCGCGGCGCGGATTCCGCCAGGGCGTGCTGACCGCGGTGGGCGCGAATGCCGCGAGCCTCGTGATGATCGCGGGCGCGATGCTGATGGTGTTCGGCGTCGTGATGGTCAGCGCTCGCCTGCTTGCCGGCCTGCATGTCGCGGGGTGCCTGTTCATCGCGGTGCTCGCGATCCGGACGCTGCTCGGCGAATGGCGCGCCAACCGCGCACGGCATGGCGATGGCGCGGCGGCAGGCGAACCGATACCGCAGCCGCGCGGTTTGCCCGGCGTCGTGCGCGGCTTCCTCGTCGGCATCGCGAATCCGAAGGACCTGCTGTTCTTCGTCGCGTTCTTTCCGCAGTTCGTCGGCATCACGCCCGATTCGCGCGTGAGCCTCGCGATCCTCGCCGCGTTGTGGATCGCGGTCGATTTCACGATCCTCGCCGGCTACATGGCCGCGATCAACCATCCGGCGATTCATCGGAAGCAGCGCTGGATCTCGGCCTCGTCGGCGCTTGCGCTGCTCGCGATTGCGCTCGCCGGGCTCGGCAGCACGATCGCGGGCGCCGCGTAGCGCATCGGCGATCTGCGTTACGCTTCGTCGGCACCGATTCTTTCATCGAGTTCTACCATGTCCCGTTCCGCCCCGGCTTTCTCCGAGCACCTTTTCTCGTATGGCACGCTGCAGCTCGATCAGGTGCAGCTCGCCACGTTCGGCCGCAAGCTCGACGGTCACGCGGACGCGATGCCCGGCTATGCGATGACGATGCTGCGGATCGACGATCCGGACGTGGTCGCGACGAGCGGGAGGACCCATCATCCGGTGGTGACCTATACGGGGCAGACGGGCGACCGCGTCACGGGCACCGTGTTCGCGATCACCCGCGACGAACTGCAGCACGCGGACGACTATGAAGTCGATGCGTATCGGCGCGAGCGCGTCGTGCTCGAATCGGGTGTCGCCGCATGGGTGTACGTGGACGCGCGTTCGCCGCGCGCCGACTGAATCCGCTGCGCGGGCGGATCGACGCCGTCGCGTGTGCGGCCGCTAGCCGTTGCGCAGGAACACGACGTAACCGCGGAACCACGGATTCGTTGCGAGGTACGGCGGCGCGTCCCATTCGCCGCCCTGGATCACGCCGATGCGAAACGGCAGCTGCAGCCGCGCGACGCGCGGCAGGTAGGCCGCGTAGTCGGGAATCGTGCGGCGGCCCTGGTACGTCTGCACGACCACCTCGTCGACGATGCCCTTGAGCTGGTTGACCTGGTCGGTATCGATGCGGCTGCTCCAGTCGAGCAGCCCCGTGATGCTCAGCCGGCAATCGGCGGGCAGGGTGTCGCGCAGCGTGCGCAGGAACGCGAGGTAATCCTGCAGGTGGCGCGTCCCCGCATCGAAGTCGATCTGGATGCCGGCGATCGTGCGGCCCGACGCACGCCAGCGCGCGAGCTGCGCGAGCATGATCTGCGTGACGCGCGGCGTCCAGCGCAGCGTATGCGCACGATAGACGAGCCACACGCGCGCGTCGGGCGCGGGCGGCAGCGCGACGCCCTGCGCGATCACGCGCACCTGCGACTCGTCCCGCGGCGACGCTTCGATCTGCCCTTGCAGCACATAGACGGCGCGCGCGCCGTGCACGACCGCCTGCGGCTTCACGCCCGCCCACAGCCAGAACGCGTCGTACCGCGCGGCGTCGACGGTGCCGGCCAGCGCGACGCGCGCGGCCAGCAGCAGCGCGATGCCCGCGATGCGCTTCATGCGCCGCTTACCAGTAGTAGCGGAGCTTCTGCGCCCACGGGCTGCCCGGATAGGCGGTCTTCAGCGTGTCGAACCAGCGCTTGCGCGTGCTCTTCGACACTTCCTTGCCGCCGCATTCGTTCGCGCCGGCCGGCGCATAGCACTTGATCGCGCGGTAGAACGCGTACGCGCGATCGTTCGGGTTCGCCTGCGTATCGGCCATCACCGTCACGTAGCTCGACATCCGCTCGTACGGCTTGCCCGCGAACTGCGACGGCGCCGCACCGAGCGTCGGCGGCACGCGCGTGGCGGCCGTGCTCGACGCATTGCGGACCCATGGCGGCACCGGATCGCTTTCGATGCCGGCCGCGGGCGGATGCAGGCGCACGAAATCCGCGAGGCAGTTCAGCCCTTTCGGGTCTGCGGGGTTCTGCTGCAGCGTCGCGGCGATGTCGCGCGCCGACAGGCACGTGTAGCCGTCCTCGTTTTTCGCGCCGGCTGCGACGAACGGCTTCAACGGATCGGCGGGCGTGCCGGACACCAGCGCGGTATCGGCGAGGAAGTCCGCGTAGTGCGAACGCGTGAGCTCCTTGTACAGCAGCGTGTACAGCGCGGTGTCGCGCAGCGCGCCGCCGGTCGCCTGGTTTTGCGCCTGCGCGCGCAGCAGGTCGGCATTGGCCGCGCGCTGCAGCAGCACCGCGCGGATCGCCGCGTTCTGCACGAGCGAATCGTCGGCAAACGCGTCGTTGACGAGCCCGGCCTGCTCCAGGTTGATCGCGAGCGCGAGTTCCAGCATTTCGCGCTGGAAGCGGAATTTCGCGAGCGGGATCAGGTCGCGCCACAGCTGGCGGGCCTTGTCGTTCTGGCCGCTGTCTTCCAGCGCGAACCCGCGCAGCGCCTGCTGGCTCAGGCCGAAGTAGTCGAGCGGCGCGGCGGGCGCTTGCGGCAGCAACTCGAGGGCGGCATCCGGCTTGTGCCCGATCTGGACGTACCAGGTCGCGAGCAGGTAGCCGTAGAGCGCGGGCGCGTTCGCGAAGCGCGGCTTCTGCGCCTGCAGCTCGTCCAGCGTCATCGGCTTGCGGCTCGCGTCGCTGCTGTCGGACGCGCGCATGCGCAGCAGGTCGACGGTGGCGAGCACGGTCGGCGACTGGATCTGGCTCGCGTCGAATTCCGACCCGAACAGCAGCTTGCTGTCGAGTTCGTTCGCCAACTGCATCAGCGGCACGTTCGACGTGGCCGGCGACCAGCGCGCGAGCGCGTGGCCGTACAGGTCGGCCTGCTGCGTGACGTTCCCGCCGAGCCACGCGACACGCCGCAGCAGCCCGGTCGCGGAAACCGCATAGCGCCCCTTCGGATACACCTTCAGGTAGGTCCGGAATACCGTGTTCGCCGCGTCGAGCGAGACCTTCGTCACGCGTGCGCGCGACGGCGTCGGGCCGTCGTTGTCGAATACGTTGGCCTGCGCGGCGTTCAGCTGCGCGCGGCCGGCCATGTAGAGGCCGGTTTCCTTCAGCCACGGGTCCGCGCTGTGCGATGCGTTCGCGAAGGCCCGCGTCGCGGTGAGGAAGTCGGCGCGGTAGAACGCGTTCGTGCCGTCGAGGTACGCGGCGAACTGCTGGCCGAGCGGCGACTTGACCGGCGGCTTCGTCCACGCGGCGCCCGCGCCGCCCGCGGTGCAGGTCTTCTGCGCGATGTCGGCGCGTGCCGCGCGCAGGCGGGCGGCTTCGTCCGCGGGCAGGCCGCCTGCGCCGCCCAACGCGTCGTCGAACGCTGCCGCGCCCGCGCTCATGCTGCGGCAGATGCTGCCTTCGCCGTCGGCGTACCGGCTCGACGACGCATCGGCATCCGCTGCGCCGCCGGCCTTGTCGGGCTCCTTCTGACCGATGTAGATCCAGCCGGAGAAATCCATCGGGAACGGCACGACGATCTGGTTGATCCGCTCTTTCGCGGGGATGGTCCTCGGGTCCGGAAACACCTGCGCGACCTTGGCGCTGTCGACCATCATCAGCATCGCGTTGATGCGCGTGTCGTTGGCGGGCGTCAGCATCGGTATGTTGCCGCACGAGTAGGAAGTCTGCCGGAGCGTGTTCGGTACGTAGCAGCCGTCGTCGCCGCTGGCGTGGGCGGCCGGCATCCAGAGCAGGCTGGCCGCCAGCGCGGCGAACAGGTTGCGGTGCAGCGTCGGGTTTCTTCGCATTTTTGTTGTGCTGGGTAGGGGGCCGCGACGGCCGGGTCTCTCAGGGGGGCGCTTTGCCCCGGCGCGTATCGTACCTCACGGCGCGCACACGCCCGTCGAGCGGCGGCCCTGCTCGCGCATCACGCGCACACGCTGCTGGCGATGCCGCCTTCGTCGATGTCTTCGATCGCGGCGCGCAAGTCGTCGATCGCCACCATCAATTCGCGGACCTGCCGCAACGACGGGTACTGATGCAGCACGGCCTGCCATTGCGGCAGGGTCAGCAGCGCATGCCAGATGACGCCGAGGCCATCCGGATCGGCATCCGGCTGCTGCGCGAGCGCACTCGCGTATTCGAGGCTCGCCTGCGCGGACAGCAACTGCATCCGGCTCGCGGCGCCCAGCAGACGCGGCGTCGCGTCCGCGGACGCGTCGCAGCAATACAGCACTTCGCGTGGCAGCGTCGTTTCGTCGGTCGTCAACGCGTGCAGCGATGCGCCGTGCACGTGCACCGTGCCCTGATGCGTCTCGAATGCATAGACCGTGTCGGGCGCTGCCTGCGCGAGCAGGGTCAGGCCGCGCAGCAGCCGCGGCAGGTCGGTCGTCGCGGCATCCGCGGAGGCCTTCGCTTCGACGAGGAAGCGCACGTTCCACGGGGACGCCGGGTCGCTGCCGCGCGCGCGTTCGAGCAGAATCGCGTCCCATTCGGTTTTCGCGCGGTCGTGCCGGCCCGGGATCGACGAAGGCACGCGCATCGACGTGACCACGCGGTAGGTGCGCTGCGCGTCCACCGCGTCGAGCCGGCGCGCCAGTGCGTCGAGCGCCTGCGCCGCCAGTGCTTCGACGGCGGCGCCGCGCTGCTGGGACGCGGCGCCCTGCGCGACGGCGACCGTGCTGCCGACGAGCGGACCCTGGCGGACCCACAGCGCGCGATATCGACGGACGTCCTCGTCCGCGGCCAGCGCGTCGAGCCGCAGCATGCGTTCGAGCGCGGGGCCGTCCTTGAGCTTCACGATGTCCTGCTCGAACGCCGCGTCGGTCGCCATCTCGGGCAGCGCGAGCAGTTGCGCGAGCGCGGCATGCAGTTCGGCCCACGATGCCGCGGTCGCGGCCGCATGCAGGCGCGCGAGGCCGTCGCGTTGCCAGGCCTGCGCGCTGCGTTCGAGCTTGGCCGGATGCGCGATCGCATTGACGGCGGAGTGGAGCGCGCGCCGGTCCTGCTCGGCGTGCGCGGACAACGACGCGTATTCGCGTACGTTCGGCGCATCGTGACGCAGCACCGACGCCTGAAACGACGGATCGCCGGATGACGGGTCCATCGCGTCGCGGATCATCCGCGCGAGCGCATCGATGAAGCGCTGCCGCAAGTCCGCGCCGGGCGCGTGGCCATCCGCCCGCACCCTGCGCGCTTCCTCGATCACGATCGCCAGCGCGGTGGCCGGGTTCGTCGCGTCGGTCAGCGACGACGCGCGTTCGAGCGGCGGCAGCCGGTAACGGCGCGCGACGGTGCGCAGGGTGGCGTCGAGCAGGGCGGGAAGCGGTGTCAGCGACATGGCGGGTTGGGCGTGAAAGAGACGTGACCCGTCACGCCGTCAACGTCACCGACAGGCTGCCGAGCTCGCCGAAGCGGACCGTCAGCGCGTCGCCGAGCGGCACCTCGATCGCACCCGCGTACGAACCCGTCGTCACGATCTGGCCGGCGCGCACCGCGTCGCCGCGCGACGCGAGGAAATTGACGAGCCACACCAGCGGCTTGAGCGGATCGCCGTCCGGATGGCGGCCGTCGATCGTGCGGTTCAGCGCGCCGTCGAACGACAGCGCCAGCGTCGCGAGCGGCACGTTCAGCCCGTCGGGCACGACCGGGCCGACGCACAGCCCCTGGTTGAATTGCCCGTCGGCCAGCAGCTCGAACTTCGACGCGCGCGTCGGCTCCGCATAGCGGCAGCCGAGCACTTCGAGCACGATGCGCACTTCGCGGATCGCGGCGCGCACGTCGCTTTCGTCGTACGGCTGCTCGCGCTCGGGCAGATCGCGATCGAGCACGAACGCGATTTCCGGTTCGATCCGCACGATCGGGCCGCCGACGACGCGGTACGGCGCATCGGCTTCGCGGATCGTCGACGCGAAGATCGGCGCGAGGATCACGCGATCGGGCGGCGGCAGTGCGCATTTCCAGCCGCCGACGGGTTCGCCGAGCAGGTCGGCGACGCGCTGCTGGATCGCGAGCGCGGTGTCGATGTCGTCGGGGCGCAGTGCATCGGGCAACAGCGGGCCGGGCGAGCCGGCATGGCGGGCGGCGACGAGATGCTGGGCGGCGCCGTCCACGCGTTCGATAGTCGTTGTCATGTCGGTTGAGCGAGTTGAAAGTGGGGCCGGCAAAAAAGGGCCGGACGAAAGTCGCATCGTCGATGATAGCGCCTTCGGCGCGATGGCCGCTCGAAAGCCCGTCGGCTCATGCGTTGCCGGTCCGGTTTCGGTTGGCCGAGAACGCAGGCTTCCCGCTTCCCGTCGTGCCGTTTTGTCGCATGCGTGATCGCCGCCGCGGCTTGACCGCCGTCAACATCCGAACCTGCCGTCGGCCGATGATGGTGACATGGCCGCGCGCGACAGGGTGCGCGGCAGCTCACCCCAGCGAGGTTCGCATGTACGAGAAAATCATGGTGGCCGTCGACGGCAGCGCTTCGTCGAAACAGGCGCTTGCCGAAGCCGTGAAGGTGGCGCTGGCGGGCGATGCGCACGTCAGCGTCGTGTATGTGGTCGACAAGTCGGTGCTGTTCACGTACGTGGGCCGTGTCGATCCGCACGCGCTCGTCGAGGAAATCCGCGACGACGGGCGCAAGGTGCTGCGCGAAGCCGAACAGATCATCGCGTTGGCCGGCGCGAAGGGCGAAGGCGAACTCGTCGAGACCGAGAGCATCGGCGAGGACATCGCGGAACGCCTGCAACGCTACGTGAAGGAGCACGGGATCGATCTCGCAGTGGTCGGCACGCACGGGCGGCGCGGCATCCGGCGCGTGCTGCTCGGCAGCGTCGCCGAGCGTTTCGTGCGCGGCTCGAAGTGCCCGGTGCTGCTGATTCGCGGCGACGACGCCGGCGAGCCGGCCACCGCGGCCGCGGCATGACGCGGCGCGCGCGATGATACGTCGCCAGTACCGCATCGTCGTCGCGGCGATCGCCGTGTTCGTGTCGCTCGCCGGGATGATGGCCGTCGTGACGGGCCTGCTGTTCGATGCCACGTCGGCGCTGCGCGGCGGCGCCATCGCGTTGATCGTCGGCGTGGCGGGCTTCGTCGTGATGCTGAACCCGGGGCCGAAAGGCGAGGAGTGACCGCCACGGGCGAAGGGGCGGCGCACGTCCGGCCATGGTTTGACGACGGCCCGCGGTAGCCGTTGCCTCGCCGGCGATGTCGCCTAATCGCTCGTCGTCGCCGGCGCCTGCACGCCGTCCTGCACGATCTGAATCATCAGCCGCTTCAACGTTTCCGCCAGCGCGGTGTTGTTCGGCTGAAGCTTCCCTGCCTGCGCGAACGCATCGCGCGCTTCATCCTGGCGTCCCAGCTTCCACAGCACTTCGCCCTTGTGCGCCAACCCGGTCGCACGGGCTTCGCGTGCGTCGCTGTCGTCGTCCTTCGCGAAGATCGCGATCGAGCGGTCGAACCACACGAGCGCGTCGTCGTGGCGGCCGAGGCGATACAGCGCCCAGCCCTTGCTGTCGAGCGCATACGCATCGTTCGGCGCTTGCGCGAGATGCGCGTCGATCATCGCGAGCCCGCGCTCGACCGCGACGCCCGCATCGGCGAGCCGATAGCCGATGTCGTTCAGGCGGTCGTCGGGAATCCTGTCCAGGTCGAGCACGGCGGTCACGCGGCTCGCGTCGCGTTCGGCGATCGCGAGCGACAGCAGCTTCGCGACGATCTGCCGCCGCAAGCCATTGCTGATCCGCTCGCCGTTGGCGACCAGGGTGCCGAGGTACTGCGTATACAGGTCCGGTGCGCCGGGGGTGTTCGCGCTGTTCGCGATGGCCAGGCCCGGGCCCGCGCACCAGTCGATATCGGCCGAGCCGGCCAGCGTGCCGACGTAAAGATCGACGTTCCTCGGCGTGCGCGACTGCGCGTAGTAGGTGTAGCCGTTCGCATCCGAATACCCGCACGCCAGATATTCGCTGTCGACGTCCAGTATGTACGGGACGTGGCCGAGCATCGCCTTGCCGCCCGGGTCGACCAGCCGGAACGATTCGCCCAGCTCGCCGTCGCCGACGACCGCGTTGAACACCCACTGCTTCTGAGGATGGCGTGTCGGCAGGCGGACCTTGGCCGTGCGCCCGGCCGCATCCGTCGTGCCGAAAATCACGCTGTCGTGCTGATCCGGCTTGGCGGGCAGCCCCGCGATCACCTGGCCCGGCAGGAACAGCCGATAGCGCGCATTCGGCAGCGGCCGATGCGTGGCTGGATCGCGCAGCACGAACTGGTGAACGTAAGCCCCTTTGCCGAGCGACGCCGTCGGCGGGACATAGGTGCGGGCGTGGGCGGCCGGCAGCGCGGCGCAATTCAAGGTCGCGACGATGAGCGCGGCGAGAAGTCGGGGTGTCATGGAATTGCAGTTCTTTCTTGTAGGTCGTGGTTTTATCGTGCGACGGCCGGAAATGCACGGAACGACCCGTGCCGTCCCAGAAAAACGACGGGCGACGGCGGGCGAATTCCAATCGATTGGGTCGAATCGTCCCGTGCAAATCAATGCGAATCCCGCGTGCGTCGGTGCATTGAAGCGCCGGGCGGGTGGTGCGGGAATGCAGTGCGCAGCATAGCAGGCTGCTGCGGCTCGAACCGATCCCCCGGTGGGTTTCGTTGTTGCGGGTGGGTGAATGATTTCGTGATTTGTATCAAGTCGTGATATGTCCATCCGTCTGACAATGGGTTCGACACGGTGAGCAGGGCGAAACGATCGACATTCGGTCGTCCTTTGCAACCGGTATTTCACGTCCTTAAACAATCAGGGTCTGCCGAAAGACCGGAAAAACGAGATCCCCATGAGCCATTTCCTGGATAGATTGCGTTATTTCTCCACCACGAGGCCACGCTTTTCCGACGGCCATGGCGCCGTCACCGACGAAGACCGCAAATGGGAAGACGGTTACCGGATGCGCTGGCAACACGACAAGATCGTCCGCTCGACCCACGGCGTGAACTGCACGGGTTCGTGCTCGTGGAAGGTCTATGTGAAAGGCGGGATCGTCACCTGGGAAACCCAGCAGACCGACTACCCGCGCACGCGTCCCGACATGCCGAACCATGAGCCGCGCGGCTGCTCGCGCGGCGCGTCGTACTCGTGGTATCTGTACAGCGCGAACCGTCTCAAGCATCCGATGGTGCGCAGCGCGCTCGTGAAGCTGTGGCGCGAACGCCGCCGCACGCTCGGCCCCGTCGAAGCATGGCGATCGATCGTCGAGGACGACGATGCACGCCGCTCGTACCAGCGCCGGCGCGGGCTCGGCGGCTTCGTGCGTTCCAGCTGGAGCGAGGTCAACGAGATCGTTGCGGCCGCAAACGTGCACACGGTCGAGCGGCACGGCCCCGATCGCGTGGTCGGCTTCTCGCCGATCCCGGCGATGTCGATGGTGTCGTACGCGGCCGGTTCCCGCTACCTGTCGCTGATCGGCGGCGTGTGCCTGAGCTTCTACGACTGGTACTGCGACCTGCCGCCCGCGTCGCCGCAGACCTGGGGGGAGCAGACCGACGTGCCGGAATCGGCCGACTGGTACAACTCGACGTTCATCATGATGTGGGGCTCCAATGTCCCGCAGACGCGCACGCCTGACGCGCATTTCCTCGTCGAGGCGCGCTATCGCGGCACCAAGGTCGTGTCGGTGTTCCCCGATTACTCGGAAGGCGCGAAGTTCGGTGACCTGTGGCTGCACCCGAAGCAGGGCACCGATGCGGCGCTGGCGCTCGCGATGGGGCATGTGATCCTGAAGGAATTTCATCTGGCAGGAAAAAGCGACTACTTCGCCGACTACTGCAAGCGCTACACCGACATGCCGTGCCTCGTGCGCCTCGTGCCGCACGGCGACGGCTACGTGCCGGAGCGCCTCGTGCGCGCATCCGACTTCGACGACGCGCTCGACGAAGCCACGCATCCGGAGTGGAAGACCGTGATGATCGACGACGCGAACGGCGAATTCGTCGTGCCGGTCGGCTCGGTCGGCTTCCGCTGGGGCCAGCAGGACGACGCCGACAAGGGCAAGTGGAACCTGCGCGGCGAGACGTCGAAGGGCGCGGCGCTGTCGCCGCGGCTGTCGTGCACGGCCGCGCACGACGACGTGGTCGACGTGCTGTTCCCGTATTTCGGCAACCAGCCGCACGCGCACTTCAACGCGACGCAGCACGCGTCCGCGCTGTCGCGCCGGATCGGCGTGCGGCGCATCGCGACGCGCAACGGCGAGATGCTGGTCGCGACCGTCTACGACCTGTTCGTCGCGAACTACGGGCTCGACCAGGGGCTCGGCGGCCGCGACGTGGCTGCGAGCTACGACGACGACCTGCCGTACACGCCGGCCTGGCAGGAAGCGATCACCGGCGTGAAGCGCGCGGACGTGATTTCGGTCGCGCGGCAGTTCGCGGAGAACGCGCACAAGACGCAGGGCAAGTCGATGGTGATCATCGGCGCGGGGATCAACCACTGGTTCCACATGGACATGTCGTACCGCGCGATCATGAACATGCTGATCATGTGCGGCTGCATCGGCAAGCCGGGCGGTGGCTGGTCGCACTACGTGGGCCAGGAAAAGCTGCGGCCGCAGACGGGCTGGACCGCGTTGTCGGGCGCGCTCGACTGGAGCCGCCCGCCACGCCAGATGAATGCGACGTCGTTCTTCTACGCGCATACCGACCAGTGGCGCTACGACCCGATGGACCCGGCCACGCTGCTGTCGCCGCTCGCGGACAAGTCGCAATTCCACGGCGCGCCGATCGACTACAACGTGCGCGCGGAGCGGATGGGCTGGCTGCCGTCCGCGCCGCAGCTCGCGACGAACCCGCTGAAGGTCGGCGCGGCGCTTGCCGATCCCGCACACGCCGGCGCGGACGTCGCGCAGCAATTGAAGGCCGGCACGCTGAAGCTGGCGAGCGAGGATCCCGACGCGCCCGGCAATTTCCCGCGCAACCTGTTCGTGTGGCGCTCGAACCTGCTCGGCTCGTCGGGCAAGGGTCACGAGTATTTCCTGAAGCACCTGCTCGGCACGACCCACGGCGTGCAGGGCGAGGATCTCGGTGCGACCGGCGGCCGGCGCCCCGAGGAAGTGACTTGGCACGACGAAGCGCCGCGCGGCAAGCTCGACCTGCTCGTGACGCTCGACTTCCGGATGTCGACGACCTGCATGTATTCGGACGTCGTGCTCCCGACCGCGACCTGGTACGAGAAGGACGACATGAACACGTCCGACATGCACCCGTTCATCCATCCGCTGTCGGCGGCGGTTGACCCCGCATGGGAATCGAAGAGCGACTGGGAGATCTTCAAGGGGATCGCGAAGCGCTTCTCCGAGCTGTGCGACGGGCATCTGGGCGTCGAGCGCGACGTCGTGCTCGCGCCGATCGCGCACGATACGCCGGGCGAACTCGCGCAGCCGTTCGACGTGCAGGACTGGAAGCGCGGCGAATGTGAACCGGTGCCGGGCCGCACGATGCCGAACGTGACCGTCGTCGAGCGCGACTATCCGAATACGTATGCACGCTTCACGTCGCTCGGGCCGTTGATGGACATGCTCGGCAACGGCGGCAAGGGCATCGGCTGGAACACGCAGGACGAAGTGAAGCTGCTCGGCGAGCTCAACTACACGGTCGCCGACGGCGCCGCGCAAGGGCGTCCGCGCATCGACACGGCGCTCGATGCGGCCGAGGTGATCCTCGCGCTCGCGCCCGAGACCAACGGCGAAGTGGCGGTGAAGGCATGGCGTGCGCTGTCCGGCATCACCGGCATCGATCACACGCACCTGGCCGCCGCGCGCGCGGACGAGAAGATCCGCTTTCGCGACATTCAGGCGCAGCCGCGCAAGATCATCTCGTCGCCGACGTGGAGCGGGATCGAATCGGAGCATGTGTCGTACAACGCCGGCTACGTGAACGTGCACGAACTCGTGCCGTGGCGCACGATGACCGGCCGCCAGCAGCTCTATCAGGATCACGCGTGGATGCGCGCGTTCGGCGAATCGCTGTGTGCGTACAAGCCGCCGATCGATACGGGCAGCTACGAACACATGGTCGGCAAGCGCTCGAACGGCAACCCCGAGCGTGTACTGAATTTCCTGACGCCGCACCAGAAGTGGGGCATTCACAGCACGTACACCGATAACCTGTTGATGCTGACGCTGTCGCGCGGCGGCCCGATCGTGTGGATATCGGAGGACGACGCGAAAGCGATCGGCGTGGTCGATAACGACTGGATCGAGTGCTACAACTCGAACGGCGCGTTGTGCGCGCGGGCCGTCGTCAGCCAGCGGATTCCGTCCGGGATGGTGATGATGTATCACGCGCAGGAGAAGATCGTGAACGCGCCGGGCTCGGAGATCACCGGCACGCGCGGCGGCATCCACAACTCGGTCACGCGCATCGCGTTGAAGCCGACGCACATGATCGGCGGCTACGCGCAACTCGCGTACGGCTTCAACTACTACGGCACGGTCGGCTCGAATCGCGACGAGTTCCTGATCGTGCGCAAGATGAGCAAGATCGACTGGCTCGATGGCGAAGAGACCGCGGTCGACCCCACCACGCACGCAGTACGGGCCGGAGAAACGTCATGAAAATACGCGCACAGATCGCGATGGTGCTGAACCTCGACAAGTGCATCGGGTGCCATACCTGCTCGGTGACCTGCAAGAACGTATGGACGAGCCGCGAAGGGATGGAATACGCGTGGTTCAACAACGTCGAAACGAAGCCGGGCATCGGCTATCCGAAGGACTGGGAGAACCAGGACCGCTGGCGCGGCGGCTGGCAGCGGCGTGCCGACGGCAAGATCGAGCCGCGTCTGGGCAGCAAGTGGCGGCTGCTCGCGCAGATCTTCGCGAACCCGCATCTGCCCGAGATCGACGACTACTACGAGCCGTTCACGTTCGACTACGCGCATCTGCAGGAAGCCGGCAACACGCGTGCGATGCCGGTTGCCCGGCCGCGTTCCGTGATCAGCGGCCAGCGGCTCGAGAAGATCGAGTGGGGCCCGAACTGGGAGGAAATCCTCGGCGGCGAGTTCGAAAAGCGCGCGAAGGACACCAACTTCGAGAACGTGCAGAAGGACATCTACGGGCAGTTCGAGCACACCTTCATGATGTACCTGCCGCGCCTGTGCGAGCACTGCCTGAACCCGGCGTGCGTCGCGTCGTGCCCGTCGGGCTCGATCTACAAGCGCGAGGAAGACGGCATCGTGCTGATCGACCAGGACAAGTGCCGCGGCTGGCGCATGTGCGTGTCGGGCTGCCCGTACAAGAAGATCTACTACAACTGGCAGAGCGGCAAGGCCGAGAAGTGCATCTTCTGCTATCCGCGTATCGAGGCCGGCCAGCCGACCGTGTGCTCGGAAACCTGCGTGGGCCGCATCCGCTATCTCGGCGTGCTGCTGTACGACGCGGACCGGATCGGCGACGCGGCCGGCGCGGAGAACGAGAAGGACCTGTACGAGGCGCAACTGTCGCTGTTCCTCGACCCGGACGATCCGGCCGTGATCGCGCAGGCCGAGCGCGACGGCGTGCCGGCCGCGTGGATCGAGGCCGCGCGGCGTTCGCCGACCTACAAGATGGCGATCGACTGGAAGATCGCGTTCCCGCTGCATCCGGAATACCGGACGCTGCCGATGGTGTGGTACGTGCCGCCGCTGTCGCCGATCAACGCGGCGGCCAACAGCGGCGATCTCGGCATGAACGGTTACCTGCCGGACGTCGAATCGCTGCGCATTCCGCTGCGTTATCTCGCGAACCTGCTGACGGCCGGCGACGAGGCGCCCGTGAAGCTCGCGCTCGAACGGCTGCTCGCGATGCGCGCGTTCATGCGCGCGCGCCACGTGGACGGCGTCGACGCACGCGGCGTGCTCGACCAGGTTGGGCTGTCGCTCGCGCAGGTCGAGGAGATGTACCGCTATCTCGCGATCGCGAACCACGAGGATCGCTTCGTGATCCCGACCACGCACCGCGAATACGCGGAGAACGCGTACGACCTGCGCGCGTCGTGCGGCTTCTCGTTCGGCAACGGCTGCTCGGACGGCCGTTCCGGCGCGAGCCTGTTCGGCCCGAGGAAGGGCAACAAGACGATTCCGATTCACGAGGCTTCCCGATGACGAGCACCGCATCCGATCCGACCTATGCGGCGCTCGCCGCGCTGCTCGACTATCCCGACGAATCGCTGGTCGCCGCGCTCGATTCGATCGACACGCACCTGCGCGAGCGCTCGCGTTTGCCGAAAGCGGTGCGCGCGGGCCTCGACCGGTTTTTTGCGTACGTGCGCGAGCGCGATCTGCTGACGCTGCAGGAGAACTACGTCGGGCTGTTCGATCGCGGCCGCGCGACGTCGCTGTACCTGTTCGAGCACGTGCACGGCGAATCGCGCGACCGCGGGCAGGCGATGGTCGACCTGCTGCAGATGTACGAGCGGCACGGGCTGTTCCTGAACCCGGGCGAGCTGCCCGACTACCTGCCCGTGTTTCTCGAATACCTGTCGCGGCTGCCGGCACCCGATGCCTGCAAGCTGCTCGCCGAAACCGGCGAGATCCTGCGTGCGCTGGCCGGGCAGCTTTCGCAGCGCGGCAGCCACTACAGCTTCGTCGTCGGGGCGTTGCTGCCGATGGCCGGCCTCGCACCCGCCGACGCGCCGGAGGCGGCCGACGACGACGTGGCCGCCGAGCGGCCGAGCGCCGACGACTACCGCGCGCTCGACGCGTCGTATGCGGACGAGGCCGTGCGCTTCGTCGGCGCGGCAACACCGGCGCGCGCGGAGCAGACGGTGCGCTTCCATGACAAGCGGCCGGCCCGCGGCGCGTAAGCGCGGGCCCAACTGGGGAAAGACATGAACGCTTACCTGCATCAGTTCCTGTTCGGGATCTACCCGTACATCTGCCTCGCCGTACTGCTGGTCGGCAGCCTGATCCGCTTCGACCGCGAGCAGTACACGTGGAAAAGCGATTCGTCGCAGCTGCTGCGCCACGGCATGCTGCGGCTCGGCAGCAACCTGTTCCACTGGGGCGTGCTGGTCGTCGTGCTCGGGCACTTCGGCGGCTTCCTCGCGCCGCACTGGCTCGTGTCGCCGTTCCTGTCGGCATCCGGGCACCAGTTGGTCGCGATGGTGGCGGGCGGCGCGGCCGGCGTCGCGGCGATCATCGGGCTGACGATCCTGATCGGGCGCCGCCTCGGCGACCCGCGCGTCCGCGGGAACAGCCGCACGTCCGACATCGTGATCGTGCTGATGCTGTGGGTGCAGCTCGCGCTCGGGCTCGGCACGGTCGTGCTGTCGACGCGCCACATGGACGGCGTGATGTTCGAACAGCTGACCGACTACGTGAAGGGCGTCGTCACGTTCCGCCCGGACATCGCGAGCCTGCTCGTCGGCGTGCCGCTCACGTACCGGCTGCACATCCTGCTCGGCTTCACGATCTTCCTCGTGTCGCCGTTCACACGGATGGTGCACGTCTGGAGCGGGATCGCGTCGGTCGCGTACCTGATCCGTCCTTACCAGCTCGTGCGCAAGCGCTGAGGAGGCCGCATGAACGACGTTCTCTCCGAAGTCGCAACGGCGCCGCTGACGATCAACGGCGTCGGGATCGACGCCGCGGCGATCGCTGCCGAAGCCGAGCACCGCGGCGCCGCGCGCGATCCGCTCGATGCGGCGAGGCGTGCGCTTGCGGTACGCGAACTGCTGCGGCAGCGCGCGGTGGCGCTCGCGTTGCTCGACGAACGTGCGCCGCTCGACGATGCGGCCGTCGACGCATTGCTCGAACGCGAGCTCACGCACGTGCCCGATCCCGATCGCGCGGCGTGCGAGCGCTATTACGCGCGGCATCCGGTGCGCTTTCGGCGCAACGACGTCGTCCATGCGAGCCACGTGCTGTTCGCGATGACGGATCGCATGCCGCTCGCGCCGCTGCGGCAGCGCGCGGAACAGGCGCTCGCCGACGTGGTGGCCGCTCCCGATACGTTCGAAGCGGTCGCGCGCGCGTCGTCGAATTGCCCGTCGGCGGAAATGGGCGGCAGCCTCGGGCAACTGCTGCGCGGCGACACGGTGCCGGAACTCGAGGCGGCGCTGTTCGACACCGACGGCATCGGCGTGCTGCCGACACTCGTCAACACGCGCTTCGGCTTCCACATCGTGCGCATCGAGCGCCGCGTGCCGGGCGACGCGGTGCCGTTCGAAGCGGCCGCCGACCAGATTGCCGCATACCTGGCGGCGCGCGTGCGGCGGCAGGCGATGCGGCAGTACGTGGCGATTCTCGCGGGCGGCGCATGCGTCGAAGGCATCGAATTCGACGGTGCGAACGGGCCGCTGGTCCAATGAAACGGGGTTTTGCATATGGCAACTCAACAAGGTAATGCGGGGCCGGTCGTGAACGCGCCGGCCGTGCCGCTGCGTGCGTGGTCGGTGCTGGCCGCGAGCACGCTCGCGTTCATGGTGTGTTTCGTCGTGTGGATGATGTTCGGCGTGCTCGGCGTGCAGTTGCGCACCGATCTCGGACTGAACAGCACGGAGTTCGGGCTGCTCACGTCGACGCCGGTGCTGACCGGCGCGCTGATGCGCTTGCCGCTCGGCACGTGGACCGACCGCTTCGGCGGCCGCATCGTGATGACGGTGCTGCTGGTCGTGTGCGCGGTGCCCGTCTATGTGGTCAGCTACGCGACGCAGCTGTGGCAGTTCCTGCTGATCGGGCTGTTTCTCGGCTGCGTCGGTGCGTCGTTCGCGGTCGGCACGCCGTATGTCGCGCGCTTTTTCCCGCCGCAGCGGCGCGGGCTCGCAATGGGCGTGTTCGGCGCGGGCACATGCGGCGCGGCCGTCAACCTGTTCGTCACGCCGCTGCTGCTCGACGCGTACGGCTGGCGCGTCGTGCCGCGCATCTATGCGGTCGCGCTGCTCGTCACCGCGCTGATCTTCTGGTTCGCGTCGGCGCCCGATCCGGGGGCGGGCAAGCGCGGCGGGTCGATGCTCGATTCGTTCAAGGTGCTGCGCGACCCGCGCGTATGGCGGCTCTGCCAGTACTACTCGATCACGTTCGGCGGTTTCACCGCGCTGTCGCTGTGGATCCCGCAGTACCTGAAGAGCGAATACGGGATGTCGCTCGTGATGGCGTCCGCGTTCGCGGCCGGCTTCTCGCTGCCGGGCTCCGTGCTGCGCGCGCTCGGCGGCGCGCTGTCCGACCGCTTCGGCGCGCATGCGGTCACGTGGTGGGGGCTGTGGGTCGCGTGGATCGCGCTGTTCCTGCTGTCGTATCCGGCGACCGACTTCGTGATCCACACGATCGACGGCACCGCGACGCTGAACGTCGCGATGCCGGCGGCGGGCTTCGTCGCGCTGACTTTCGTGCTCGGCGCGGTGTTCGCGCTCGGGATGGCGTCGACCTTCAAGTACGTCGCCGACGACTTCGCGGACAACATGGGCGTCGTCACGGGCATCGTCGGGCTCGCGGGCGGGCTCGGCGGCTTCCTGCTGCCGATCCTGTTCGGCATGCTGCTCGACCTGCTGCGCGTGCGCACGACGTGCTTCATGTTCCTGTACGGGATCGTGTGGGTGTCGCTGATCCTGATCTACCTGTCGGAAGTGCGACGCACGCCCGTCGTCAAGGGCTGAGGTCGGTTCGACCGATCCGATGCGCTGGCGCGATGCCGGGAGGGGCCGGGGCGCGCTGGCGCAGTGTCCCGTCCGGGATGGCGCGCGCGACGTATCCGGCCGCGCACGCTTCTGTCAAACTGGCGCCCATGAAACCGCGCCTCACGTCACCGCTTTCCCCCGATTCCGCGCCTGCGCCCGCAGGCTTTCCCGATGCCGACGAACTGGCTGCCCTGCGTGCGTGGTACGCGGGCATGACCGTGCGCCAGGCCGTCGAGCGCTACCTGCCCGACCGGCTCGGCGACGGGCGGTCGGCGCGCGGCGTGATCGGCGCCATTCGCCGCCGCCTCGTGCGCGTCGCGCGGCAGGTGGGCCGCGCCGATCTCGCGGCACGGCTCGGCCATCCGGACGGTGAGCGTTTACGGGAGGCGAAAGCCGCAACCGACGCGATCGGCGTGCTGCGTCATGCGCGCGCGCCGGTCCCGCAGATCAGCGACAACGTCGGCCTGTGGCTGCCGACGCGCGCGGTCGTTGCATTGCGTGCGCACGGGATCGCGACGCTCGCCGACCTGACGGTGCGGATTCCGCGCCGGCGCCAGTGGTGGCGGGCGATCGCGGGCCTCGGCATGGCCAGCGCGCGGCGCGTCGAGGCGTTCTTCGCCGCGCATCCGGACCTGACCGAACGCGCGCGTGCGCTGATCGCCGCGACGCCGCGCGGCAGCATCGTGCCGTGGGAGCATCTGAAGCTGCCGCACGAAGTCGACGGCTCGGCCGGCACGTTCCGCGCGCCGCGCGCGACCAGCACGCTCGACGCGGACAACGATTACGCGGCCGTGCACGCGTGGCTGTCGCTGCACGAATCGGCCGCGACGCGGCGCGCGTACCGGAAGGAGGCCGAGCGGCTGATCCTGTGGGCGATCGTCGAACGCGGCCGCGCGCTGTCGTCGCTGACGACCGAGGACGCGCTCGCGTATCGCGCGTTCATCCGGCGGCCGACGCCGCACGAACGCTGGGTCGGGCCCGTGCGGCCGCGCGGCGCGCCCGACTGGCGGCCGTTCTCGGGCGCGCTGTCCGCGCGCTCGGCCGCGTACACGCTGTCGGTGCTCGGCGCGCTGTTCCGCTGGCTGATCGAACAGCGCTACCTGCTCGCGAATCCGTTCGCCGGCGTGAAGGTGCGCGACACGCGCGGCGCGACCGCACTCGATACGTCGCACGCGTTCACCGAAGGCGAGTGGCTGCTGGTCCGCACGATCGCCGACGGGCTCGAGTTCCAGACGCGCCCGCTCAAGGGCGCGCCGCAGTCGGGCTGGACGCCGGCCGCCGCGCAACGGCTGCGCTTCATTCTCGATTTCGGCTACGCGACGGGGCTGCGCGCGAGCGAACTGGTCGGCGCGACGCTCGGCGACATCGAGACGGACGCGCACGGCGACGCGTGGCTGAAGGTGATCGGCAAGGGCAGCAAGGCCGCCCGCGTCGCGCTGCCGCCGCTCGCGCGCACGGCGCTCGATCGCTATCTGGTCGCGCGCCGTCTGCCGGTCACGCCGGCGCGCTGGCGGCCCGATACGCCGCTGATTCCGAGCCTCGCGGAAGACGACGCGGCCGCGATCACGAGCGTGCGGCTGTGGAAGGTGATGCAGCGTTTCTTCGCGCAGACGGCCGAGCGCGTCGAGGCCGACCACCCGGCGCTCGCGCACAAGCTGCGCCAGGCAAGCCCGCACTGGATGCGGCATACGCATGCGACGCACGCGCTGGCGCGCGGCGCGGAGCTGACGACGGTGCGCGACAACCTGCGGCATGCGTCGATCTCGACGACGTCGATCTACCTGCATGGGGACGACGTGAAGCGGGCGCGGCAGATGTCGAGCGCGTTCGGTATCGACAAATGAGTTGAACGGCGCGGCGTCGACGCAGGTCAGACGATTTTTCGGTCCTGGAGATTCGGATGGCATCGAGCCAGAGCACGGTCGATTTCATCGTCGAGCAGATCGCGGCGGCCGGTACGGTCTCGGCGCGCAAGATGTTCGGCGAATACGGCATCTATTGCGACGGCAGGATGGTCGCGCTCGTCTGCGACGACCGGCTGTTCGTCAAGCCGACGCCTGAAGGCCGCGCGTATCTCGGCGTGTGCGACGAAGCCCCGCCGTATCCGAGCGCGAAGCCGCATCTCGTCATTGCTGGCGATCGCTGGGACGATCGCGAATGGCTGTCGACGCTGATCCGGATCACCGCCGCGCAAGTGCCGCTGCCGGTGAAGCGCAGCCGATGACGATCGCGCCGCCTGCCACGCCGCGCGGCCGGCAGGCGTATTCTGTGACACATGCGCGCGGCCACCGTGCGCCCGGGAGTATCAACATGGAGACATCCGCAGCTTCGCGCGGCACGCGCCGTGCCTGGCGCGCGCTCGTCGCAGCCCTGTGTGCAGGCTGGAGCGCGCTGTCGTTCGGCGCGGAGGGCGCGAACGGCGCGGCCGCGCTGCTCGACCGCTACCGCAGCCTCGGCGCGCAACTGAAGGACAACGCGTTTCACCGGCCCGTGGTCCTCGAATCGTCGGAAGCGTCGTCGTCGCTGAAGGGCGACATCTACGCGGTCGTCGATTATCCGTTCGCGGTCGTGAACGGCCAGCTCAACGATCCCGCGCAAGGCCCCGCGAACTGGTGCGCGGTGCTGATCCTGCACCTGAACACCAAGTACTGTCACGCATCGAGCGGCGCCAACGGCCCGGTGCTCGACGTGAACCTCGGCCGCAAGATCCAGCAAAAGTTGCCGGATACCTATCGCGTGCAGTTCCGCTATCGCGTGGCGGCCGCGACGCCCGACTATTTCCAGGTCGACCTGACCGCCGACAGCGGCCCGATGGGCACGAAAGATTACCGGATCGCGCTCGAAGCCGTGCCGGTCGGCGCGTCGCGCACGTTCCTGCACCTCACGTATTCATACGGGTTCGGCACGGTCGGCCGGATGGCGATGAAGACCTACCTCGCGACGGTCGGCAGCGACAAGGTCGGGTTCACGACCGTCGGCGCCGCGTCGGCCGCGCAGCCGCAGTACATCGGCGGCGTGCGCGGGCTGCTGGAGCGCAACACGATGCGTTACTACCTCGCGATCGACACCTATCTCGCGACGCTCGACAAGCCGCTCGACCAGCGCCTCGCGCGCTGGTTCGACGCGACCGAGCAGTATCCGCAGCAACTGCACGAGGTGGAGCGCGGCGCGTATCTGCAGATGAAAGCGCAGGAGGTGCAGCGGCAGCAGACGGCGCGGTAGGCGCCTGCATCGCCGTCAATCGAGCAACCCCGCGACGACGTCGACGATCCGCTGCAGCAGCGCTTCGTCGTAAGGCAGCCACGGCACCGAGCGCAGCGGCGACGGCGGTGGCGCGATCGCCGGTTCGACCGGCTCGCCATCGCGCGTCACGCGGCCGGTCGCGCAATGCACCGACCATGCGCCGACGCGCACGTGGCGTTCGTCGATCGTGATCTTTCCTTGCGCAACCGGCTCGGCGAACACGAGCGACAGCACGTGTTTGCGATGCTGCGCCATCACGCCCAGCGGCAGATCGGACAACCGGTTCAGGCGCTGCCAGCGTTCGGCTTCGAGCTCACGCAGGCGGACCGGGTCCGCCGCGAGCGAAGCGGTCGCCGCACGTGTCGCATCGTCGTCGAGCGCGAACGCGGACACGCTGACGAGCAGGTCGACCGCGCGCGCCGCTTCCGAGAACACCACCCGATCGATCTCGCCGATCGGCAGCGGCAGCCAGCGGGCGCCGTGCCGGCGTTCGAAGTGCAGCCGGCGCGACGTACCGTGGCTTTCCGAACCCGGATAGAGGCGCGCATCGACGCGGAAGGTCGCGCGCACGTCGCCGAATTCGCGGACGAGCGCGTCGTCATAGGCACGGATCGACCAGCCTTCGCGGCGTGCGACGCCGAGCAGCGGCCGGCTCGACAGCACGTGGCCTTCGAACATCGCGGAATCGCTGGCCGACGCGTCGTCGTCGCTCGGCACGTAGTACTCGCGGAACGCCTGCCTGACCGGTTGCCGCAGCGACCGGCCGACGATCGCGCGCTGCCACGCGAGCCGCTCGTCCGCGTCGGCCAGCAACGGGTGCCATAGCCGGATCTCGCAGTCGTCGGCGATCTCGCATGCGCGGCCGGCCGCGTCGCGCAGTACGACCTTGCCCTTGGCGATATCGGGCGTGAACGATTGCGTCGAGCCGTCGCCACGGCGTGCCTGCCAGATCATCCGCGCCGAGAACGCGGCGCCGGCCGGCGCATCGACGAGCCGCTCGCGCCATTCGGCGTGGCCGAGCGTCAGCGGCTGCCAGAAGCCGGTCTCCATGCACGTGGCGAGCATCGCGAGGGACTTCTTGTCGGGCTGCGCGTCGAGCGTCATCCGCAGCGCGGTACGCGGCCGCTCGCCGAGTGCGCGTTCGGCCGGCTTCAGGTTGCGCGCGAGTTTCTTCTGCACGCCCGCGTGACGGACGACGGCCAGCGCGTCGCGCAGCGCGCGCACGCCCTCGGGCGTCGGGATCGTCTCGATCGCATGGCCGAGCGCGATGGCGAGCGATTGCGACGGCGCGGTTTTCGCGACCGTCGGCGCGACGCATACCCCCGTCAGCAGCGGCCCGATCAGCGGGCGCAGCCATGCTTCGTCGCGATAGGCGGCCACGCGCGCGGCGCGGGACAGCACTTGCGCGTCGTCGGTCGTGAACGCGCGATCGGCTTCGTATGGCACGGCGCCGGCATGCAGCGCGGCGACCTGTCGCGCCGCTTCGGTCAGCGCGTCGCGCGCGAACGCGACGTACGCGGCTTCTTCCGCGAGCGTCACGGCCGGATCGCTGAGGTCGAGCCACAGCCGCTTCGGCGCGAAATAGCCGTCGTTCGTCGCAGCCAGTGCGAGTAGCGCGGCCGCTCCGAGTTCGGGCAACACGTCGAGTTCGCGCACGCGAAACGGCGAATCGGCCAGCGCCTGCGCACAGGCTGCGCGCCGCGCCGAGAAGTCGCGGCGGCCCGCGAACCAGTCGAGCGCATACGCGGCATAGGCCGACGCCGCGCGCAATCCGCCTTCTTCCGGTTCGCTGGCGATCCGCGCGAGTTCGGCTTGCAGCGCGGGCGACGGCAGCGCGTCGAGGCACGGCAGATCCTCGAGCGCGCGTTTCCACCCGCCGGCCGGAATGGCGCGGAACAGTTCGAGCGCCGCATCGGCGTCGATGAGCGGCACGAGGCCGAGCGCATCGATCTGCCGGTGCACCGTGCGCGCGAATTCGGCGCGCGGGTCGCCGAACGCCTGGTCGCGCACGAGGATCTCGTGCTCGACGCGCCGCAGCGCCGGCCACACGGTGCCTAGCGCAGGCGCGTCGAGCGCCGACAGGTCGATCGGCTCGTCGATGGCGCCCGCGTGGGGGGCAGGGTCGGTCAGCCGCGCGACGAGTAGCGCTACGAGGGCGCGATCAGCCATGCGTACGTGCCCGGTCGGCCGCACCGTTCTGGCGCGATTTCTTCTGTGCCGGTCGCGCGACGCGTCTCGCGCCGCCGAGGCCGGCTACGGGTTCGATCGTGTGCTGCATGGTCTGGCTCTCATCGTGAAAAACCGTGCGGGCGCACAGTATTGCACCCCCATTGATCCGCGCGCGCGGAGGCCCGTGCGGCGGGCCTCCCGGGCCGATTCACCCGCGCCGTGCCAGCCGACCGACCGTCCGGCCATTTCATAAGACGTACAGTTTTCCCGCGATGCGCGATTCGCGCCGAACTGTACTCTTGTTCGCGTGCTCGATGTGTGTACTCGTCACCAACTGTTCTTCTCTTAAGATCCGATCATCAAGTGCACAGTGCCGCAGATCCAGTTGGTCCGGACCCCTGGCGGCGCATCTTCAAGAGAGAGCCAGTGCGATGGAAAAGGCAAAACCGGAGGGAAAGATCAGGAATCACGACGGCCCGGTCGGCGGGCGAAACACGTGCAACGCGTGCGTATCGGGCGCACACGGTGGGGCGACGGGGCGGCGTGCGCCGGCGGGAGACGCACGATGAAACTCTATGAAAAGCTCGCGGACGATATCGAGCGCCTGATCCGCCAGGGCGTGTACCGGCACGGCGACCGGATTCCGTCGGTGCGGCAGGCGAGCCAGCAGCACCGGATCAGCATCACGACGGTGCTGCATGCGTATCTGCTGCTGGAAAGCCGCGGGCTGCTGGAAAGCCGGCCGCAGTCGGGCTATTTCGTGAACCTGCGGCGCGACGACAGCCACGCGCCGGTGCGCGAGCTGCGGCCGTCGAAGCCGATCGCGATCTCGTCGTCGGTGGACGTGAGCCGGCTCGTGCTGTCGACGCTGCGCTCGATCGGCACGGACGACGCGGTGCCGCTCGGCTCGCCGTATCCGGACCCGAGCCTGTTTCCGTTCGAGAAGCTGAACCGCTACGCGTACGCGGCCGGCCGCGACAAGTCGCTGTGGGGCGTGACCGACGGGCTGCCGCCGGGCCATCCGAGGCTGATCCGGCAGATCGCGCGCCGCTACCTGGAAAACGGGATGTCGGTGGACCCGAACGAGATCATCGTGACGGTCGGCGCGACGGAGGCGATCAACCTGTGCCTGCAGGCGGTCGCGAAGCCGGGGGACACGATCGCGGTGGAATCGCCGACGTTCTACGCGATGCTGCACGCGATCGAACGGATGGGGATGAAGGCGATCGAGGTGGCCACGCATCCGGAATACGGGATCGACATCGCTGCGCTGGCCGCGATCGCGAAGTCGCAGCCGATCGCCGCGTGCATGGTGATGCCGAACTTCCAGAACCCGCTGGGTTTCCAGATGCCGGACGAGCGCAAGCGCGAACTGGTTGAGTTCGCAACCAAGTCAGGGATGCCGATCATCGAGAACGGTGTGTATAACGAACTGTATTTCGGCGATACGCATCCGAGTTCGCTGAAGTCCTACGACCGGACCGGGATCGTGCTGCATTGTTCGTCGTTCTCGAAGAGCCTGACGGCTGCATACCGGATCGGCTGGGCGCTACCGGGCCGCTATCGCGATCAGGTCGAGAAGCTGAAGTTCCTGAATACGCTCGCGACGCCGTCGTTGCCGCAACTGGCGATTGCGGAGTTTCTCGAACGCGACGGCTACGAGCATCACCTGCGGCGCTTGCGCAAGGCGTATGCGCAGCAGGCGAACCTGATGCGCGCGATGGTGTCGCGGTTCTTTCCGGAAGGCACGCGCATTTCGAGCCCGGCGGGCGGCTACGTGCTGTGGGTCGAGTTGCCCGCGCAGGTCGATGCGATGCGGCTGTACCAGCTCGCGCTGGAGCAGGGGATCACGATCGGGCCGGGCTACATGTTCTCGATCACCGACAACTACCGGAACTTCATCCGCCTGAACTACAGCAGCCCGTGGTCGCCGGAGATCGAGCAGGCGGTGATCACGGTCGGGAAGCTGGCCGCGGCGTGCATGCGGTGAACGGGCGGGTGACGTGGATCGCGGGCGGCGGGACCTGCCGCGTGCGATTCATGTCGTTCAAGCCCAGCCGGCCGCCGAAAACGACCGTGCGGCCGATCGCAGCCAACTGCAGAACGCATCGATTTGCGGCCGCGCGGCGGCCGCGCGCGTCGTCAACAGATGGTAGCTGTAGGGGCCTTGCACCGGCTTGCCCGGCGCAATGGCCAGCAGCCCTTGCCTGACCGCATCGGCGGCGAGGACGTCCGACGCCACGGCCACGCCCTGACCCGCGATCGCGGCATCGAGCGTCAGATAGGTATGCGAGAAGCTCGGCCCCTGTCGCAAACGCGCCGCGCTCGCGTGCCCGTCCTGCATCCGGCACCAGCGCACCCAGTCCACCTGCTCCGGAATGCGCGCCTCGTATTCGTCGTGCAGCAGGGTTGCACGCAACACGTCGTCCACGGTGCGCAGCGGCTTGCATAGCGACGGTTGGCCGACCGCGAGGAACGTTTCCGACATCAGCTTTTCCGCGACGAGCCCCGGATAGGGGCCCCCACCCAGGCGGATCGCCACGTCCACGCGCTCGCGGCTGAAGTCGACGGCGGGCACCGAAGCCAGCAGGCGCACCTCGATGTCGGGATGCAGCCGCCGGAACTCGCCCAGGCGCGGCATCAGCCAACGCGTGACGAACGACGGCATCGCGGTGACCGTTACTTCCGGCGAATCCGCGGCCTGCCGGATGTCGAGCGACGCGCGCTCGAGCTCGTCCATCAAGCGCTCGATTTCCAGGAAGTAGCGCCGCCCGATCTCCGTCAACTGGACCGACCGGGCGCCACGCATGAACAACGGCGTGCCCAGCCATTCCTCCAGCAGCCGCACCTGATGACCCACCGCACCGGACGTGACGCACAGCTCGTCACCTGCCCGGGCGAAGCCGCCATGGCGCGCGGCCGCCTCGAATGCGCGGACGGAGAGCAGCGGTGGAAGTTGTCGCGACATGACTGAATTGAATTGAGGCTCAGTGCGGAAACGTTTGATTTGTTGCGCGGGAAAGGCATGCCTAATCTACAAGCCTCCTGTCACGAGGCTCAGAAATAGTGAGCCATGCCATTTCCGGAGTCAACATGGATCTCAGCATTCACGGCGAGTCGAATCCCGCGCTCGCGTCGTCGTTTCGAAAGGTGCTCGTGCCCTGGGCGGTCCAGGGCGGGCTCAATCCGCCGGTCATCACGCATGCGCACGGATGCTACTTCTACGATGCGAACGGCAAGCGCTACCTGGACCTCACCAGCGGCTATGTCGCGGTGTCGTTGGGACATGGCCATCCGAAGGTGGTTGAGGCGATCCAGGCGCAGGCCGCGCGCATGTGCTGGGTCGCGTCCAGCTACTTCAACGACGTGCGCGCCGAATACGCGGAACGTCTGAACAGCGTTTCGCCGTGGCCGGAAGGGCTGCGCGTGCACTTCACCTGCGGCGGTGCCGAGGCGAACGACGATGCGGTGAAGATCGCGCGGTTGGTGACACGCCGGCCCAAGGTGCTGACCGCCTACCGGTCGTATCACGGCAGCACGCTCGGCGCGAGCGCGATGACGGGCGTGGACCGCTGGCGCGATCCGTTCCCGGCGCTGTCGGGCATGGTGAAGTTCTTTGCGCCGTATCCGTATCGCAGCCCGTTCCATACGTCGGAGCCGGCCGAGGAAACCCGGCGCGCCCTCGATCACCTGGCGCGCGTCCTTTCGCACGAAGGCGCACAGAACGTGGCCGCGATCCTGATGGAGCCGATGACGGGATCGAGCGGGGTCGTCGTCTACCCGCCGGGGTATCTCGCAGGCGTTCGCGACCTGTGCGACCGGCACGGCATCCTGCTGGTCTTCGACGAGATCATGACGGGCTTCGGGCGCACGGGGGCATTGTTCTGCGCCGAGCGGGTCGGCGTGTTGCCGGACCTGATTTCGTTCGCCAAGGGGGCCAGCTCTTCGTATACGCCCCTTGGCGGCGTCCTGGTGCGCGAAGGCGTGGCCCGCCACTTCGATACGGAACTCTTCGACGTGGGCCACACGCATGCGGGCCATGTACTGGCGGTCGCCGGCGGCCTCGCGGCACTGAAGGTCTATCTGGAAGAGGGCTTGTTCGAGCGGGCGCGCGAGATCGAAGGCTGGCTGCGCGACGGTCTCGGCGAGCTGGCGGAGCGTCATCCGTCGATCGGCGACGTGCGGGGCATGGGCGCCCAGTTCGGCATCGAGCTGGTGCGCGACCGGGAAACGCGCGAGCCGCTCGTCGAGTGGCACCACCCGGCGGGATCGGCGCCGATGCGCGCGTTCTATGGCGAACTGCTGAAGCGCGGCGTTCACGCGTACGGGCGCTACAACGTGGTGATCGTGACGCCGCCGCTCGTCATCTCGCGCACGGAGCTGGACGAGGGGCTCGACGCGCTCGACGCGGCGCTGACGGTGTTGGAGGCCGCGCGATGAACTACGAGGACATCCTGTATCGCGAAGCAGGCGGCGTGGCGACGATCACGATCAACCGTCCGTCGGTGTACAACGCGTTCCGCGCGAGGACGGTCGACGAACTGCTGCACGCGTTTCAGCAGGCGGGCTGGAATCCGGAGATCGGCGTGATCGTGCTGACCGGCGCCGGCGACCAGGCCTTTTGCACCGGCGGCGACCAGACGAGCCACGGCGATGGCGGCTACGGCGGGCGCGGCACGATCGGCTTGCCCGTGGACGCGTTGCAGAGCCTGATCCGCGACGTGCCGAAGCCGGTGATCGCGCGCGTCAACGGCTATGCGATCGGCGGCGGCAACGTGCTCGTGACGGTGTGCGACCTGGCGATCGCGAGCGAAGCGGCGCAGCTCGGGCAGGTGGGGCCCAGGGTGGGGTCGGTGGATCCCGGCTTCGGCACGGCGTTGCTCGCCCGCGTCCTCGGCGAAAAACGCGCGCGGGAAGTGTGGTTCCTGTGCCGGCGCTACACGGCGCGCGACGCGCTTGCGATGGGGTGGCTCAATGCGGTCGTGCCTGCCGATCGGCTCGACGGGGAAGTCGCGCGATGGTGCGACGAAATCCTTGCACTGAGCCCCACGGCGCTCGCGATCGCCAAGCGGTCGTTCAATGCGGACTCCGAGCATATCCGCGCGATCGGTGCGCTGGGATTCGAGGCGCTGTCGCTGTACTACGCCACCGACGAGTCGAAAGAGGGCACACGCGCCTTCCGCGAACGGCGCAAGCCCGCTTTCCGGCGCGCAAAGGCACGCCATGATCCTCAACCCTGAACGGTCGCCCTGCCTGCTCGACGCGATCCGGCAGGGCGGCATCGTGCGACAGACGATTCGGACGGAGCACTTTGATGAGCACCACTGACGTACTTTGGCAACCACCGGCCGACTGGCGGACCAGCACGCTGCTGGGTGAACTCTGCGCGCGCGTGGGCGCCTCGTCGTTCGAAGATCTGATCGGGATGTCGCTGCATGAGCCGCAACGCTACTGGGCCGCGGTGATGGCGCACCTGCAGTTCCAGTGGCGGATGCTGCCGCGGCGGCATGTCGATCTTGCGAGCGGGCCCGCGTTTCCGCGATGGTTCCCCGGCGGTCGGCTGAACTGGGTCGATCATGTGCTTGCGCACGCGGACGGCCCGCGTGCGCTGCAGGCGGCGGTCGTCACGGAGACGGAGGACGGGCGCGTCAGCACGACCAGTTATGCCGCGCTGGCTCGGGATGTACGGCAACGGGCGTCGCGGCTGGGCGCGCTCGGCGTCGGCGCGGGCGATCGGGTCGGCATCATGATGACGATGGGGGCGCAGGCCGCGGCCAGCCTGATTGCCGTATCGGCGCTCGGCGCGATCGCCGTGCCGCTGTTCACCGGCTTCGGGGCGGACGCCGTCGCCGCGCGACTGACGCTGGCCGACGCGCGTGTGTTGCTGGCGAGCGGCGGCTACCTGCGCCGCGGACGCGCTGTCGACCTGAAACCGGTATTCGACGCATTGCAGGAACGGATGCCGGGTTTGCGCATCGTTATCCAGGGCGACGAGCCGGCGAGCCCCGTCACGCCAGACGCCCGATCTTCGCTGCACGCGGCGGCGCCCCATGCGTTCCCCGCGCAGGACCCCGACCAGCCGTTCATGATCGTTTTCACATCGGGAACGACAGGGTCGCCAAAGGGCACGGTGCATACGCATGCCGGCTTCCCGTTGAAGATCCTGCACGATTGCGCATACCACTTCGAGTTGCGCCCCGGCGACCGCTGGCTGTGGCCGAGCGACATGGGCTGGATCGTCGGCCCGCTCACGACGATCGGCGCGCTTGTCCGCGGCGCGACCCTGGTGTGCTACGACGGCGCGCCCGACTATCCGGACGCCGGGCGTCTGGCCGAAGTCGTCGACCGCCACCAGGTCACGCACTTCGGTGCGTCGCCCACGCTGATCCGCAGTCTGGCGGCGTCGCCGCGGGCGGTCGACGGCGCGGTGCTGGACAGCCTGCGCGTGCTGATGGTGGCCGGCGAGGTGATCGACCCGGATCACTTCGCGTGGTTCTTCCATGCGTTCGGCCGGTCGCGGTTGCCGGTGATCAACTACAGCGGCGGCACGGAGGCGTCGGGCGCGCTGTTGGGCAATGTTCCCGTGCGCCCGATCCGTGCGTGCGCTTTCAACGCCGTATCGCCGGGCGTCGACGCGTTCGCGGCCGACGAGCAAGGGCGGCGCGTGCGCGGCGTTCCCGGTGAACTGGTGATCGCCGCGCCGTTCGTCGGGATGACGTCGGGGTTCTGGAACGCGGCCGACCGCTACGAGGAAACGTACTGGCGCCAGCGGCCGGGCCTGTGGACGCATGGCGACCTGCTGCTCGAAGACGATGACGGACAATTCTTCATCCTCGGCCGTGCGGACGACACGCTGAAGATTGCCGGCAAGCGGCTGGGGCCGGCCGAGGTCGAGTCGGTCGTGCTCGGGTCGCCGCTCGTGCGCGACGTGGCGGCCGTTTCGCTGCCCGATCCGGTGAAAGGGGAGCGGCTGGTGGTTTGCGTCAGTACCCAAGGCGAACCGCCGGGCGCGCTGGCGACCTCGCTGGCCGACCGGATCGAGGCGGCGCTGGGCAAGCCGTTCCGTCCGGGCATCGTACATCTCGTGCCCGATCTGCCGCGCACGCGCAACGGCAAGGTCATGCGCCGCGTGGTGCGAAACGTGTTGCGGGGCTTGCCGCCGGGCGACGTGAGCGCCCTCGAGAACCCGGCGGCGCTTGCAGCCTTGCAGGCGCTGGCCGGTCAGGGCACGGCATGACGGATCGACATCGGAACGGGCGGGGCGCGGTGTAATGTCATCCGCCCGTCACCGGTGGAAAGAACGCAACTTCGCTGTCCTCGCGCACGACGAATTCCCCGGTCACCATTTCGAGGTTCACGGCCGCCCGCACCGGGCGGTCCATCCGCAGCGCGTCCGCACTGCGCGCGTCGCGTGCGGCCAGCGTGCCGCGCAGCGCGTCGACGGTGAGTTCGCGCGCATCGATCTCGACGGTTTCCTCGTCGAGCGCCAGTTGTTCGCGAATGCTCGCGAAGTATTTGATCGTCAGTTTCATCGGGTTGTCTCGGGCAGGAGCGGCGGAATCGGAAAACGCGAAGCGGGTGCGGTCAGCCCCAGCGCCGCATCGCCAGGTCGTCGTGCGCTTTCGCCTCGACCCAGCCGGATTCGCCGTCGTGCCGGATTTCCTTCTTCCAGAACGGCGCATGGGTCTTCAGGAAATCCATCAGGAATTCGCATGCATCGAACGCGGACGCGCGATGCGCGGCGGCCACCACGACCAGCACGACCGGCTGGCCGAGCGGAATGCGGCCGACGCGGTGCACGATCCTGACCGCTTCGAGCCGCCAGCGCGCGGTGGCCTCCTCGACGATGCTCCACAGTGCCTGTTCGGTCATCGTCGGGTAGTGCTCGACTTCCAGCGCGACGACGTCGTCGACGTCGCCTTCCTTGCGCACGACCCCGAGAAAATTCACGACCGCGCCGACATTCGGATTGCGAACGATCGGCGCCAGCTCCGCGCCCGCGTCGATCGGCGCATGCTGCACGCGTACTTCGAAGCCCGCGGCAATCGCGGGCGCCGATTCGGGGTGCGGGTCGGTCGCGTCGACGGGCGGCGGCGGGCTGGCGGCACGCAGCGGATCGTCCGGCAGCCCGGCGCGGGATTCGGTGAAGGTCGTCATGACAGGTTCTCCAGTGGGCGGCGCATCCGGTGTCGCGCGGCGGCCCGTCAGCCGCCGACGAGCGACATGCGCACGGTCGGATAGGTCTTGCCCGGCGCGCGGGCCGGCCGTGCGGCCCGGCGCTCGGAATAGCGGTCGTCGCGCTGCGTCCAGCGTCCGCGCACGGCGGCGGCGAGGTCGGCGCTCGACGCCGCGTCGTCGAGCCACGGCCGCAGGTCGGTGCCTTGCGTCGCGAACAGGCACGTATAAAGCTGGCCGTCGGCCGACACGCGGGCGCGCGAGCAGGTGCCGCAGAACGGATGCGACACGCTGGCGATGAAGCCGACTTCGCCCGCGCCGTCGATGTGCGCGCAACGGATCGCGGTGGCGTCGTGCCCCGGCTCGCCGACGAGCACGAGCGGATAGTGGGCGTCGATCAGCTCGCGCATCCGCCCGGCCGGCACGACCTTGTCGCCGGACCAGTAGCTGGCGCCGCCGACGTCCATGTATTCGATGAAACGCACGGCCACGCCCGTATGCCGGAAGTGCCGCACGAGCGGCAGGATCTGGTCATCGTTCACGCCGCGCTCGATCACCGCGTTGACCTTGACCGGCGCGAGCCCGGCCGCATGCGCGGCCTCGATGCCGGCCAGCACGCGCGCCACGGGCACGTCCGCGTCGCTCATCCGGCGGAATACCGCGTCGTCGAGCGCATCGAGGCTCACGGTCACGCGCGACAGCCCCGCATCGCGCAATGCGCGTGCCTTCGCGGCGAGCAGCGAGCCGTTGGTCGTCAGCGCGATTTCGACCGGCTTGCCGTCGATGGTGGTCAGCGCGGCCAGCCGTTCGATCAGCGCTTCGAGGTGGCGGCGCAGCAGCGGTTCGCCGCCCGTGATGCGGATTTTTTCGACGCCGAGCGACGTGAAGGCGTGCGCGATCTTTTCCAGTTGCGCGAACGACAAGCGTTCGGACGACGGCATGAACGCGTAGTCGGCGCCGAAGCTTTCGCGTGGCATGCAGTAGCCGCAGCGGAAATTGCACTGGTCGATCACGGACAGGCGCAGGTCGCGCAGCGGGCGGCCGAGCGTGTCGGACGGGCGGGGGAAGGCGCCGGGCGATGCGCCGCCGGATGAAGCGGCGACGGCCGGCGTGGCGGAAACGATGGCATTCACGATCGGGTCGTCGGCCTGCATGAAGTAAGCGGAGGGGCGTCGCCGTTCGGCCGTGCGGGTGCCGACGTGTCGGCGCACAGGTCGTGACGAGCCTCATCGTGAGCATAGTCCGCCGGATTTTTCCGGCAGAGACACAATCGCGCCCGAATTGCAGGAATACAGTTCGCCGCGCCGGACGCGCGACAGGCGCGGCGAATGGCGCGAATGCGTCGCGCCGGGCGGGTAGTCGGCGTCGTGTTCATGCGAGCCAGGGAGCGAATTCGTAGTACGGAACCGCGTCGCCGCGCGCGAGCGTGCGCCCGGCCGGCAGCCGCGCGAGCCCGGTTGCCTGCACGAGCGACTGCAGCGTGCCGGCGCCTTGCTGGCGCAACGTGTCGAGCATGGGCGCGCCGTCGGCGCCGACGATGCGCCGCACGCGCACGAAGCGTTCGCGCTGCGCATCCGGCTCGAAGCCGGTATCGATCGGCAGCGACGGCACGACCGGCAGGCAAGCGTCGCGCCCCTGCAGGCGGCGGATCAGCGGCGCGACGAACAGCGCGAACGCCGTCATCGCGGCGCCCGGATTGCCGGGCAGCAGTACCACGGGCCGCGCATCGAGCCGCGCGAGCGCGACCGGCTTGCCGGGCTTCATGCGCACACCGGTGACGAGGAACGACGCACCGAGCGCGGTCAGCGCGGGGCGCAGCAGGTCCTTGTCGCCGACCGACGCGCCGCCGACGCAGATCACGAGGTCGCACCGCGCGTGCAGGTCGCGCAGCGCCCGCTCGACGGCGGCCGGCGTATCGGCCGCATGCAGGCTCATCGCGACGTCGGCGCCGGTTCCCGCGGCCAGCGCGGCGAGCATCGGTGCGTTGCTGTTGTAGATCTGCTGCGGCGCACGCGGCTGGCCGCACGCGACCAGTTCATCGCCGGTCGTCAGGATGCCGACGCGCAACGCCGCCCGCACGTCGATCCGCGCGAACCCTTGCGCGGCGGCCACCCCGACGTGCATCGCGCCCATCCGCACGCCGGCCGGCACGAGCAGGTCGCCGGCGCGCACTTCCTCGCCGCGGCGGCGGATGTGCGAACCGATGCGTTGCGGCGCGTCGAACGTGACGCCGCCGTCCTGTTCGTGCGCATGCTCCTGCATCACGACGGTGTCGGCGCCGGGCGGAATCAGGCTGCCGGTGAACAGGCGTGCGGCGGTGCGCGGCGCGAGCGGCGCGGGCGTGTCGCCTGCATAGCAGCGCTGCGCGACGCGCAGCGGCTCGCCGTGCGCGAGGTCGGCGTGCCGCACGGCATAGCCGTCCATCGCGCTCTGATCGGCCGGCGGCTGGTCGAGCACCGCGGTCAGCGGCGCGGCCAGCACGTGGCCGGCCGCGTCGGCGACCGGCAGGGACACGGCGGCCGCGAGCGGCGCGAACGCACCGGCGAATTGCTGCTGTGCGGTATCGAAATCGAACAGGTGTTTCATGACGAATGGACCGGGTGCACCGGTGCAGGCAGTGGGTCGAGGTGAACGGCGGCGGGCGACACGTATTCGACGAAGCCGTCGTCGCGGCAGAAACCGACCAGCCGCACGCCGGCTTCGCGGGCGACGTCGATCGCGAGCGACGTCGGCGCCGAGATCGTCGCGAGCATCGGGATGCCGACCCGCGCGGCCTTGCGCACCAGTTCGTAGCTCGCGCGGCTCGACAGGAACACGAAGCCCGCGCGCAGGTCGGCCCGGCGGCGCGCGAGCTGGCCGATCAGCTTGTCGAGCGCGTTGTGGCGGCCGACGTCCTCGAACACGTCGAGCACGGCGCCGTCGCGGTCGCACCACGCGGCCGCGTGGATGCCGCCCGTTTCGCGCATCAGCGTCTGCCGGGCCGGCAGCGCACGCGCGGCGCGCGCGATCGCATCGGCGCCGATGCCCGCGGCCGTGCCGGCGGCCGCGATCCGCGGCGGGTGCAGGTCGAGCTGCGCGATGCTTTCGATGCCGCACACGCCGCAGCCCGTGCGGCCGGCCAGCGCGCGGCGGTGCGCCTTCAGCGCCATGAACGCCTGCTGCGACACCGTGAGCCGGACTTCGGCGCTGCCGGGCCGGCATTCGCTTTCGATGTCGAAGACGTCCGACGCGCGCTCGACGATGCCTTCGCTCAGCGCGAAGCCGAGGCCGAACGCGTCGAGGTCGATCGGCGTCGCCATCATGACCGTGTGCGCGATGCCGTTGAACACGAGTGCAACCGGGGTTTCGTCGACGACGCGATCGACGGTGTCGCACGCGGCGCCGGCGCGGTGGCGCGTCACCTGACATGCGGTGCTGCCGGTCGGATCGTCACGGCGGGTGCAGGACTCCATGCGGGTTTCTCCAGACGGGACGGCCGGCGGGCCGGCCGGGCTCGGCGCGGGCGCCGAACGACGGGATTCGATGCCGCCGGGCGGGCGCCGCAGGGCGCACGACCGCCGCGGGCAGGCGTTGCATAACATGTTAAGTGGAGTGAACAGTGCGCCGCAGACACAGCGCCGCCACGCGGAAAGCAGTACAGCTGAGCGTCCCGCCGGCACGGAAACTATTTTCCGTGCACACATCTTTGGCGGCGCAAGCAGCACAGTTTCAGCGCACGTTCGAGTGATTGCGAGTATCGTTGCAAACGCGATATCGTCATTCACGCTTCGATGCCATGCGAGTGACCCGTTGTGTTCGCATGTGTCATCGCCAAGCCGTCGCGCGATTTCCTGCTTCGGGCGTACGTCCTCACAACCACGAGCAAATTACGGTCATGGAAATCTTCGATGCGTTCCATCTCGCCCGATTGCAATTCGCATTCACGGTGTCGTTCCACATCGTGTTCCCCGCGATCAGCATCGGCATGGCGAGCTTCCTGGCGGTGCTGGAATGGCGCTATCTCGTCACCGGCGACGCCGCCTACAAATCCATGTTTCAGTTCTGGTCGAAGATCTTCGCGATCGGTTTCGGCATGGGCGTGGTCTCCGGCGTCGTGATGGCGTACGAGTTCGGCACCAACTGGGCCGGCTTCTCGCGCGTCGCGGGCAACATCACGGGGCCGCTGCTCACGTATGAAGTCCTGACGGCGTTCTTCCTCGAAGCCGGCTTCCTCGGCGTGATGCTGTTCGGCTGGCAGCGCGTCAGCCCGCGCGCGCACTTCTTCGCGACGCTGATGGTCGCGGTCGGCACGCTGATCTCGACGTTCTGGATTCTCGCGTCGAACAGCTTCATGCAGACGCCGCAAGGCTACAAGATCGAGAACGGCCTCGTCGTGCCGGTCGACTGGTTCAAGGTCGTCTTCAACCCGTCGTTTCCGTACCGTCTCGTGCACATGACGATCGCGGCGTTCATCGTCGCGGGCTTCATCGTCGCCGCGTGCGGCGCGTGGCACCTGCTGAAGGGGCGTCGCGACGAACCGGTGAAGCGCAGCTTCTCGATGGCGCTGTGGATGCTGCTGGTGCTCGCGCCGATCCAGATCGTCGTCGGCGACGCGCACGGGCTGAACACGCGCGAATACCAGCCGGCGAAGATCGCGGCGATCGAAGGGCTGTGGGAAACCGAGAAGGGCGGCACCGCGCTGAACCTCGTCGGGCTGCCCGACATGCAGGCCGAAACCACCCGCTATGCGATCCAGGTGCCGCACCTCGGCAGCCTGATCCTCACGCACAGCTGGGACGGCGAGATCCGCGGGCTGAAGGAATTCCCGCCGCAGGACCGTCCGTATTCGCCGATCATCTTCTGGACGTTCCGGATCATGGCCGGCCTCGGGATGCTGATGCTGCTGACCGCGCTGCTCGGGCTGCTGCTGAGAAAGGGCGGGCGCCTGTATGAAACGCGCTGGTTCCAGTGGTTCGTGGTGGCGATGGGGCCGTCGGGCATCGTCGCGCTGCTGGCCGGCTGGATCACGACCGAGGTCGGGCGGCAGCCGTGGACCGTATACGGCGTGCTGCGCACCATCGATTCGGTCTCCCCGCTCGACGCTCAGCAGGTCGGCGTGTCGCTGCTGGTCTTCGTGGTCGTGTATTTCCTGGTATTCGGAACGGGTATCTACTACATGATGAAGCTGATGAAGCGCGGGCCGGCGGCCCAGGCCGGCTACATCGAACTGCACCGGCATCCGGGGCTGCGCAAGAGCGCGCTGTCCACGCCGCTGAACGTCACCGAGGCGGAGTAACCATGCACATCGATCTTCCTGTCGTCTGGGCCGCGATCATCGGCCTCGGCGTATTCATCTACGTGATGCTGGACGGCTTCGATCTCGGCATCGGTCTGCTGTTTCCGTTCTTCGATGCGAAGGCCGAGCGCCAGGTGATGCTCGACACCGTCGCGCCGGTGTGGGACGGCAACGAGACGTTCCTCGTGCTCGGCGGCGCGGGCCTCTACGGCGCGTTTCCGGTCGTGTATTCGACGCTGCTGCCGGCCAACTACCTGCCGCTGGTGCTGATGCTGGTCGGGCTGATCTTCCGGGGCGCGGCGTTCGAGCTGCGTGCGAAAGCCACCCGCACGCAGCACATGTGGGACCTCGCGTTCATCGGCGGCTCGGCGCTGGCGGCGTTCTGCCAGGGAATCGTGCTCGGTTCGCTGCTGCAGGGCATCAAGATCGAGAACAACCATTTCGCGGGCGGGCCGTTCGACTGGCTGTCGCCGTTCAGCATGATGTGCGGGATCGGCGTGCTCGTCACCTATGCGACGCTCGGCTGCGGCTGGCTGATCCTGAAGGTCGACGGCGAACTGCAGCGCAAGATGCGGTTGCTGATGAAGCCGCTCACGGGCGTGCTGCTCGCGGTGATGGGCGTGGTGAGCCTGTGGACCGTGATCGGGCTGCCGGCCGTCGCGCACCGCTGGTTCGGCAGCGGCAACCTCGGCTGGTTCCTGCCGGTGCCGGTCCTCGTCGTCGCATGCGTGTGGGGCATCTTCCACACGGTGAAGCGCGCGCACGAGGCCACGCCGTTCCTGCTGACGCTGGCCCTCGTGTTCCTCGGCTACACCGGGCTCGTGATCAGCATCTGGCCGAACATCGTGCCGCCGTCGCTGACGATCTGGGACGCGTCGTCGAGCCATTCGAGCCAGTTGTTCGCGCTCGTCGGCACCGTGATCGTGCTGCCGATCATCCTCGTGTACAACGCGATGCAGTACCGCGTGTTCCGTGGCAAGGTGCGCGAGGGCGACGTCGGCTATCACTGAGCGGCCAGCGCGGTGACGGGGCGCGGCGCTCGCGTATCATCACGCGCGGCGCGGCGCCCGACACGGCACCCGATACGAAAGCGGCCCGCCACGCGCGGGCCGTTGCGCATCGGGTGCGGGCGCAACGGGTTGCGCATTTCCTTGGCAGTCGAGAAAACATCATGATCGTCAGACCACGACAGAACTGGCTCAGGATGCTGTTCGTATGGAACGGCTCCGTGCTGCAGTCGATCATTCCGCAGCTCGTGTTCATGGCGATCGTCAGCACGCTGGCGGTCTTCACGAACGGGCGCATCTTCGGCGAGAAGATTCCGCTCAACACCGCGCCGTTCACGCTGTTCGGGCTCGCGCTCGCGATCTTCCTCGGGTTTCGCAACAACGCGAGCTTCGAGCGCTTCAAGGAGGCGCGGCATCTGTGGGGCAACCTGCTGATCGCCGCGCGCACCGTGACGTCGCAACTGCATCGCTACCTGCCCGACAGCGTCGGCGACGCCGAGCGCAACCGGCTCGCCGATCTGCTGATCGCGCTCGCGTATGCGCTGAAGCACCAGCTGCGCCATACCGATCCGACCGCGGACCTGCAGCGCATTCTCGGCGCGGAGCGTACGGCCGCGCTCGGCGGCAAATGCTACAAGCCGGTCGCGATCCTCGACGAACTGCGCGGCGGCATCGTCCGTGCGCTGGGCCGCGCGCCGGGCAGCGACGCGACCTGCTGGATGTTCGAGATGCAACTCGACGAGCTCGGCAAGTCGGTCGGAGGGTGCGAGCGCATCCTGTCGACGCCGATCCCGTTTTCGTACAGCGTGCTGCTGCATCGCACCGTGTATGCGTATTGCGTGTTGCTGCCGTTCGGGCTCGTCGATTCGACGGAGTTCTTCACGCCACTGATCTGCGTGTTCATTGCGTATACGCTGATCGCGCTCGAAGCGATCGCGAACGAAGTGGCCGAGCCGTTCGGCCTCGCGCCGAATGCGCTCGCGCTCGATGCGATGACGCGTACGATCGAGCGGTCGGTGCTGGAACTCGGGGATCGGCCGATGCCGGAGGAATTCGTGCCCGCGTCGACGTATCAGATCACGTAGGCTGCGGGGCGGTAGTGTAGTCGTCTGTAAGGTTGATCGGCCGGAGCGATGACGGGTGTGTAGACTCGTGCTCGTTCAATGGAGCCCACACCATGCAACTGCTCGATCACGTGTCGATCGGCGTGCCGGATATCGACCAGGCACGCCCCTTCTACGATGCCGTCATGGCTGCGCTGGGCGCGACCAAGGTCTATGACCGGCCCAATGCGCTCGGTTACGGCGAACGTTGCAGCGCGAATGATCCGGGGTCGACCTTTCTGGCGGTGTATCTGGATCCCGCCGAAATCGGCGCGAGCAAGCGGCACTGGTGTTTCAAGGCGACTTCCCGCGAGCAGGTGCATGCGTTTTTCGAGGCCGGCCTCGCGACAGGCGGCCAGTCCGACGGCGAACCCGGGTTGCGGCCGCAGTACCACGCCGACTACTACGCGGCTTTTGTGGTCGATCCGGCCGGCAACCGGGTCGAGGCCGTGTGTCATGCGGCGGCCGGCGCCGGAGCGTGAGCGGCCGTGACGGCATCGCTCAACCGAAATACGTCAACCCCATCGCTCCCTTCACCTCCGCGAGCGTCGCCCCCGCCACTTCCCGCGCATGCAGCGTGCCGCGCTTCAGGATCGCCATCACTTCGGCCTTGTCGGCTTCGAACTCACGGCGGCGCGCGCGGATCGGCTCGATCAGCGCCTGCAGCCGCTCGTTCAGCACGCGCTTGACGACGCTGTCGCCGAGGCCGCCGCGGCGATAGTGGGCCTTCAGCTCGTCGACCTTCGCCACGTCCGGCTCGAACGCATCGAGGAACGTGAACACGACGTTGCCCTCCACTTGGCCGGGGTCGCTCACGCGCAGGTGATTCGGGTCCGTGTACATGTCCTTCACGGCCTGCGCGATCTCGTCCGGCGTCGAGCCGAGCGTGATCGCGTTGCCGAGCGACTTGCTCATCTTCGCCTTGCCGTCGATGCCCGGCAGCCGCGTGACCGATGACAGCACGGCCTCGCATTCGACCAGCACCGGCTGCTCGACGGTCGCGTTGAAGCGACGCACGAGCTCGTTGGTCTGCTCGATCATCGGCAACTGATCGTCGCCGACCGGCACGTGGGTCGCCTTGAACGCGGTGATGTCGGCGGCCTGGCTCACCGGGTAGGTCAGGAAGCCGGCCGGGATGTCGCGCTCGAACCCGCGCAGGCGGATTTCTTCCTTGATGGTCGGATTGCGCTCGAGGCGCGCGACCGTGACGAGGTTGAGGAGGTATTGCGACAGCTCGGCGAGTTCGGGCACCTGCGACTGCACGACGATCGTCGAGATCGCCGGATCGATGCCGACGGCGAGGTAGTCGAGCGCGACCTCGATCACGTTTTCGGTCACGCGCTGGCGGCGGCCCATGTTGTCGGTGAGCGCCTGCGTGTCGGCGAGCAGCAGGAATTGCGTCGCCTCGTGCTGCATCTGCACGCGGGCGCGCAGCGAGCCGATGTAGTGGCCGAGGTGCAGCGGGCCGGTCGTGCGGTCGCCGGTGAGGATGATCGGGCGGGTGGGATGCGTCATGGTCGTCGTGGGCTCCGGGTTGTCGAAGCCGCCAGCCATGGTCTCGGCGCAGAAACGCAAATGCCGCCATGGCTGGCGGCATCACGTTTGGGACATGCAAAAGGAAACGGGCCGCCTGGGTCAGGCGCGCCACCAGCAATGCACGATCGGCGAGGCAGGTCGGGTTTCCATCGCGCCAGTATAGCGCAGTGCGCGGCAGGACGCGTGCGTCAGCGGATCACCGACTCCATCGCGAGGTACGCGGTTTCGGCGGACGGCCACAGCAAATACAGCAGGCCGGCCATCAGCAGCCACGCGCCGGCGCGTACGAGCGGCGTGCGGTCTTTGTCGCGTGGGGGACGGGTGGGCTGCTTCGATTTCTTCATGCTTGCAGGCGCGGGGTGCGCCACTCCAACGGTTACTGCAACGGGTCGCGCGGGGCGAGCCGGGGTGTTGCGGGGAAATGGGACATAAATCCGTGGCGCGCCGTTTGACTGCAGTCGGTATGTGTGTCCGGCCGGCGCGCGACGATCCCGATGGATCGGTCATGTGCGACACGCATGCTATCAGCTTGGCTGGCCGCGAACCGTAAAGAATTGTCCGGGCAATGGCCTAGGCGCCGTGCGTTGAGATATGACGGCGTTTGCCGTCAATCATCCAAAATAACATTAAAAGTTAATAAAATCAATGGATTGGTATTTATTTTATTGAAGGGGACGGATCATCCGGCAACACATCGAGCATTCGTTGCACCTTCCATCGCGCTAACTAGCACGGCGCGATTGTTTTTGTGTGAACGTTGCACTTAAAATCGGTGACCAAATAATTAAGCGCAGGTGGCTTGGCGGTCTGAGAGCGCCGTTGCCGAATGCCCATTGACAAGTGAACGTGACCGAAATGCTGCGCGCCTTCGTTGGCGCGCTCGATCAGAACAATCGTGCGATCCGGTTTCATTGGGGCCGTCATCAGGATGCGCTGGCGCATGTCCTGGTGCCACAGAGCATCGATTTGACGGAAGGTCTCTGTGTCGGCATCGAAGGGCACCTGACTTGCCTGTCGTCACGCCCGGATCTGCCGCTCTCCGCCTTTCTGGGGTTGCCGCTTTCGGTGCAACTGATGACGGATCGAGGCAAGCCATATCCGATCAATGGGATCATCACAGATGTCCGCGCCGGTCAATCGGACGGCTCCCTCACGTGCGTACAACTGACATTGAGAGATGCGCTGAGTATTCTCGATCAGCGGATCAACAGCAGAACGTTCCGTTCGATGAGTGTTCCGGACATTCTGGAGACACTGCTGCACGAATGGCAGCAACGCAGTTCCGCGTTGGCGCAGGCTTTCGATTTCGAGCTCGTGCTGGATCGCAACCAGTATCCAAAGCGCGAGCAGACGCGCCAGGCGGGTGAATCGGATGCGGCCTTCATTCGACGGCTGTGTCGACGCGACGGTATTTTCTGGTACACCCGGGCTGGCAAGCATGATGGTGCGGCCGCCGACACGCCGGTCCATACGCTCGTGTTCTGCGACGATCCGACGAAGCTGCCACAGGCGGCGGCAGGCCATGTGCCTTACCACCGGGGTACGCAGTCGCGGGAGCGTGACTCGGTCACGCTATGGTCCGCGGCCCGTGCGTTGACGCCCGGAAGCGTGCGGCGTGCCAGTTGGGATTACAAGACCGGCAGGATCGCGCAGTCTGAGCAGGAGACGATCGTCGATCAGGGCGAGGCGGGCAACGATCTTGCGAAGCTGCTGGCCGACTCGGTCATCGACGTTCCGCATGCGGCGGACTCGGATGCCGACCACGAGCGTTTGGCGAAGGCTCGGATTCTGGCACATGAGCATCGCGCCGAATGCGTGCATGCGTCGAGCGATGTCCGGGATGTCTCGCCGGGCTTCTGGTTCACGCTGGCTGGGCATCCGGAGGTCGATACCCGGCCCGAGGAGCAGCGGCAGTTCGTCGTTACCAGCTTGCACCACCGGGCGACCAACAATTTTTCGAAGGCGCTCGACGAGCGGGCCCAAGTGCTGTTTGCCGCGAGTCGCTGGAGTTTCGACGCGTTGCCGGTCGAAGAGGGGGCCGGGGTTCGCTACGAGAACACATTCGTTTGCGTGCGCCGCGGCGTGCCGCTGACACCTGCCTACGATCCGCGCGTCGATTTGCCGCCCGTGCATCCGTTTACCGCGAAAGTGGTTGGCCACGACGGCGAGGAAGTGCACTGCGACGAATTGGGGCGCATCAAGGTGCAGATTCTCGGTTTGCGCGCCGACGATCATGCCCATGCGCAAGGTGCCGGCACCAGCGGAACCGAGCGGGACAGCGCGTGGGTGAGATGGGTCAGCCCCTGGGCCGGGCCGAACTACGGCATGGACATGCTCCCGCGCGCGGGAATGGAAGTGCTGATCGACCATTTGCACGGCGACCCCGACAAGATGGTCGTGACCGGGGTGCTGCACGGCGGTCCCAACATGCCGACCACGTTCAGCCATACCGGTTCGCTTCCGGGCAATCGATATCTTTCCGGCATCAAGACCAAGGAGGTCAAGGCGGATCGCTACAACCAGTTGCGTTTCGACGATACACCTGGCCAGATCAGCAGTCAGCTTGCTAGCGAACATACCTATACCCAGCTGAACCTGGGCTACCTTACGGAGCCTCGAAACGACGGCAAGGGAGCGCCTCGCGGTGACGGTTTGGAGGCCAGAACCGATGCCCAGGCGGTCATTCGTGCCGCGAAGGGCGTCTACGTGACCGCGCAGCAGCAGGGGCGTGCCGAAGGCAAGATGCTCGAACGCACGGCATTGCAGACGTTGATCGAACAATTGCAGGAACTGGTACGAAACCTCGGTGATGCGTCCGCCGCGAACGACGCCGACAACACCGACCTCGCACGCATCGAGAAGATCACCTCGCAGATCAAAGGCTGGGATGCTGGCAGCAACGTTGATCAAGGTGGCGGCGGCTCCGGCGGTGCGCCGATGGTGGCAATCGAGGGGCCGGCCGGCGTGACCGTGGTTAGCCAGGACGCGATGGTGCTCGGGGCACAGACCAACATCGATGCGGTGAGTGCCGGCAACACTCAGATCAGCGTGGGACGTCGTCTGTTGATGCGCGTCGGCGATTGGATGAGCGCTTTCGCGGCCAAGGGCATGACGCTGGTGACGGCAGACGGGAAGCTGCGTATCGAGGCGCACAAGGAGGACGTGGTTGTGAAGGCCGCCAAGCGCATCATCCTGGAGGCAGGCGAAGAGATCGTGTTCCGCTCGCCGAAGGTCAATACGCAGGCGAGCGACGAAGCGTCGATCAACGGCGGGTCGAGCTACAGCCAGTGGAATGGCGGCGGCGTCGTGCATGGCACGAGCGGCGTATGGCGCGAACACGCGGCGTCGCACAGTCTCGTCGGGCCGGACAACAAGCCTGTGAAAGCGCCCGACCCCCTGACGTTCAAGGAGCTGGAGCAACAAGACAGCCTCGCGGTGGTGCTCCGTTCCCATCCCAACGACGGGCGGCCGCTTGCTTACGAGCCGTACACCCTTTACAAGGGAGCGGCCAAGATTGCGGACGGCGTGACCGACGAGCATGGTCAACTGATCATTGCGAATCACCAGAAGGGCACGTCTTCCTATACGGTCAAGCTGCACAACGGGCACGAGATCGAGGTGCCCGTGATGGAGGGAGGGTTGAGCGACGATGATCAACTGGCCGCGCAGGGATGGCGGGCAGTCGACGGCGATCCGGAATCGCGCCAGCGCCACGCACAGGGCTGACCGGCGATTCGCTACAGTTTTCGACGAGAAACGTGATGTCCGATACCAATACTCAAAACAAATCGAAGGCGCCGGTCGATGTCGACAAGCGTCAGGCGGTCGCCAGTGCGCAGTGGTTTCTGGAAAAGCAGGCGGACTACTACGCGCCGCCGTATGAAAAGAACAATATCGACGTATTCATTTGCGGAGAGGACGCGTTTACGCAGATTGCGGCCGACTTGAAGGCGGCCAAGCATAGTGTCGAAATCATTTGCTGGGGCTTTGACCCCGGGATGGAACTGATCCGCAAGGGCACGGTTTGGCCGCGAGGAGATACCTGGGGCGGGCTGCTGCGCGATGTCGCGGCCGGGAAATTCAATAACGGCAAGCCGGTGCAGGTTCGCTTGCTCTCGTGGTATGGCTTCATCGGTAGTCTCGGTTCGAACAACATGCCGGGCCACAGCAGCGGGCGTTTGAACTATGAAGAAAAGATGGCCATGATGGTCGGCGCCGCAGGTGGCATCTATTTGCCGACCGACAAGTCACCTCAACCGCAGACGCCTCAGGAGCGACGTGAGGACTTCAATGCGCGGTGGTACGACGATGCGTTTGCGGGGCGATTGCCCAACCTGTCGGTGCGCACCCGAGATGGCAACAGCAAGGCGGTTCACGAAAGTCTGGCGGGCGAGCCGGGCAAACGCGATTTCACGGAAGTGCTGGGCTTGGAGAAAGTGGCCACGGATCACCAGAAGACCATTCTGATCGACTACGAGTACGAAGGCGGTGCGTACGCAGTCGGCTATGTAATGGGTTTGAACAGTGTGACCGACTATTGGGACACCCAGCAGCACCTTTTCTGTGATCCACGTCGCGGTGAGTCATGGGAAGGGGCAAACGATGCTCAGCCGGGTCTGAAGCCTTTCCAGGATTACGCTAGCCGTATTCGGGGTGAAGCGTTAGTGGCGGTGAGCAAGAACTTCACCGATGCATGGAATCGCGCCAAGGGCAAGGGCGCGAACGTGTCGAGAACGCACGATTTCAAAAAGGTTCCTGCGCGCTTGACGCAGAATCTCGGTACGCCGTGCCAGCGGGCGCAAATCGTCCGTACCCAACCCGAAGAAAAGGACAAATCCGTCAAGGCGTTGTATGAGCAGGCGACGTCCTTTGCAAGAAGCTATATCTACGTCGAGAACCAGTATTTTCAGTACACGGAGTGGCCGAAAAAGCTGAAGGAATGGCGAGCCGAGTTCCTTTCGCGCAGCCAGGCAGCCGGGCGGGGGCCGAAGGACATACCGAACCTGCACGTGATGGTTGTCATTCCGACGCCTGAGCGGATACAAATGGTGCCCCGTACTTACGATACGGTTAAGGTTCTGGGTCACGGTACCTCCATGCCCAATCAGGACAAGGCGGTCGAGGACGAACTCGCCCGCAATCGACAGCAGCAGGCGGACTGGGATGCCTATGTCAAACGTCAGAAGGCGAGTGGCGAGGGAATTGATCCCGATCGCTACCCTGTACCGCTTTCGCCTGCGGCGCAAAGCGCCAAGGATCTTGGCGATAAAGCGTCTCTTGCGAAATCGCTCGATCAAATGGGCATTCGCACGCTAGTGGGTAGCCTGTGGACCTTTGATCGCAATTGGCGCAATTCCAAATTGAATACCGAGACGGCGAAGCAGCAGGCTGGTTGGGATGAATATGTGAAGAAGCAGCAAGCTAAGGGCGAATTGCCTGATCCGGATCTGGCGCCGATGCTGCCGCTGCCGGCGCAGTCGATTGCGGCTCGGTACAGAGAAATCTATATCCACAGCAAACTGTTGCTGATCGACGATAGTTTCTTCACGCTGGGTAGCGCCAACTTGAATTTGCGGAGCATGGCGGTTGATGCGGAGATCAATGTGGGCAGTGATGATCGTGCCAAGAGTACCGATTTGCGTAAGCGGGTTTGGAAGCTTCATACCGGCGGCAAACATGATGGCAGCGACGGTAGCCCCGATGCCGTCAAGGAAACATTCATGAAGTGGCAGAAGCTCATGGATTCCAATGCCATGCAAAGAAAGCGAGGTCTGGAACTGTCGGGTTTCCTAATGGCGTTCCAAGACGAGCGTACGTCGAGCGTTCGGCTAGCTTAATGCGCGACCAAATCATGCGAGTTTCGATGAGTTCTACAACTTCTATGTGTTTGCGCCTGGCGGGCGCGCTTTCTCTTTCTCTGTTTTTTGCATGTACGGCTTGCTCGATGAACGATTCCCTTCCACGAAATATGTCGCTCGACGCTTTCAATCCACATCGCGAATCGTTTGAGTGCGTGCATGAAGCTGCCGTGGTTCCGCCTGTTGATCCGGAGGCCGATCGCTGGAATCAGCAGGCGATGGAAAAGACGAGTGCGTTGCTGTGGCCGAACCAGCGCGATTATGCGGGTGCCGTCGCGCTGTGGAGCAAGGCTGCCGAGCGCAAGCACTGGAAAGCCATGCTGAACCTGGCAAATGCCTATGCGCAGGGGCTGGGTGTCGATCGCAACAGTGAGCGTGCCGTGCAGATCACTGAGCAGGCGATGAAATTGGGTATTCCTGCGGCCTACGATCTGATGGGGACTTATCACATGAACGGGGTCGGGGTGAAGCAGAATCCCAGCCGTGCGTTCGCGTTCTGGCAACTTGCTGCGGACAAAGGCAGCCCAAGCGCTATGGCTTATTTGGGTAGCAAGCTTGACGCTGTCTACGATGACCCGAAGTCCGGTTTCTGGGGCAATCGGAAGGTTGCCCTCAAAATGCTTGAATGTGCATTCGCTCAAGGGAGCGGAGACGCGGCGTATGCTCTTGGAACCACGCTCGTTGGTTCCGACAAATCGCTCGGCGAAGACAACGTGCGAGCTCTCAAGGTTCTGCACGAAGGCGTGAAATACGGGAGTGCCAAGAGTGCGGCGTATCTCTTCGGTGCATTTGACGATGGCGATCCCGTCGTCGGCAATGTGAAGGATCGTGCCCGCGCCGAACGCTACAGCGTCCTTGCCGACCGCCTCGAGCGCGACCCCGACCTGCGTCTGCCGAATCTGGACAAGGTCGTGCCGCTGCCGCCCGCCAAGCTGCCCAAGTGGGATGGCAACAAAGAGACGTTGATCGACGCGGCGAAAGCGGTGACGTCCGTGCCGGTATCGCCCGTCAAACCTGTGGCGCACCCCGTGTCGCTGCGTACGGGGCGCGCGCACGTGCCCGATGGCTACATGCTGCCGGAGAAGCCGCAGGTTGCCGTTCCTCCGCAGGCGGAAACGACGGCTGCTCCTGTCGGTGGTTACTGGCTCGCTCAGCTGAAGTATCCGAGCGCCGAACGTCACTTCGCATGGAATGCGGCTCAGGTACCGATGCATTACCGGAATGATGAACTGTTCGATCGGAGTCGCCCCGGCCTGATGCCCGAGGACGGTCGCATCTTCTTCCACTATGTCGGCGATGCGATTCCGATGCCCGTGCAATCGGCGGAATCGCATCCGCGTGTGACACAGGGCATTGCGCGCGCCGCCGAATTTCCCGACCCGGCTATCCGGTGTCGCGGCATCCGCGCGTGCCCGGTGACCGGTATTTGGCAGGCTGTGGTGGCGGACGATCATCCTCGGGCGGCCACGTTCAATCAGTGGTATCGCCAGGCCTATGTGTTGCAAGGTGACGCGTTTCCCGATCCACGGGTCATGCATCTGGACGTGTCGCCGGCGGACGTGACGTGGACGTGGTGGAACGAAGCCAATCACCTTGGATTTGCGAAGCTGCCTCAGGTCAGCCTCGGCAACCCTTCCGAGAACGCTTGACGGAGCAGAGATGCGCAAATCGACGATTGCCGCGACGGTGTGTGTCGGAGGGATGATCTTGGCTGCCTGGGGGGCGGTTGCAACAATGGGGGCCGTGGCCCAGATCAGCGGAGGTAGCTACGGTTCGCACGATGTAGGCGATTTCGCGATCGAGAATTTCCTGTTTCTCGGTCCGTTACTGGCGTTGGGTGGGCTGGTCGCATGGTTCGCCAGCCGGAGTTCGGCAACCTCCGACGACGAGGGCGGTGAACAGCCTTCGGGCAAGGATGAGCGCGATCCGGCTGCTCTCGCGCACCGGGACGCAGACCGATGAGCAGTGCTGAAATCATCTACAAGCACGATCAGTGGCGCAAGGGCGCGGGCGGTATACCCGCAGGACTGTCTGGTCAGGCAGACAGCTCGGCCTATGCCGGCCTCGATCTGGGTCTCGCGCAATTTGCCGATAGCAGTTTCAGCGGTAGCAGCTTCGCCGGAACGTCATTCCGGCAGGCCGGCTGGACGGGTTGCCGGTTCTCGGCATGCACGTTTACCGGTTGCGATTTTGCAGAGATTGCGATTTCCGGATGTACATTCATGGATTGTAGCTTCAATGACGCCACTTTTCAGGGCAGCACTTTCAACGGTGTGAAATTTCTCGGATGCAAGTGGAACGGCGTCAGGTTCGACGGCAACACATGGCATTCGGTGCAGGTACTGGACTGTACCGGCACCACGGTTGAAGCTCATGGCCTCAAGGGACTCGACGTCGACTTCACCGGAAGCTATTTCGAGCATCTGGCTTTCGAGGATACGGAAATCAACGGCGGACATTGAGTTGAGACGGCTACCGTTGCGGGGGGCGTCGACACAGTGGTGAGTCGGCCAGCAACGGTTACCTGCTCCATCTGGGCGGCGCGATAAGCCCGGCGTCGTCCGACGCGATCAAATGAAACGGCCGCCGCATCGGTTGCGATGCGACGGCCGCGAGCGCGAAGCGCAGGGTAGCAGGCGGGCCGAAGGAGCGATATGTGCCGCACCCGCGCCCGCCCGCGGATCACACCACCGCCGACCGCGCGACGCGCACCGGCACCGACTTGTACGACGGCGTGCCGCTTTCCTTGTCGATATAGTCGAGCGGCACGAGCACGTTCGCTTCCGGATAATACGCCCCGACCGAGCCCGGCGCGATGTCGTACTCGATCGCGGTGATCTTTTCGAGGCGCAGCGTACGGCCCGACGCGGTCACCGTCTCGATGTCGACGAGGTCGCCGTGTTCGAGCCCGTACTTCGCGAGATCGGCCGCGTTCATGAACAGCACGTCGCGCCGGCCGAATACGCCGCGATAGCGATCGTCGAGGCCGTAGATCGTCGTGTTGTACTGGTCGTGGCTGCGCAGCGTGATCAGCCGCAGCACCTGCTCGGCGCCGAGCACGTCCGCGTCCTCCTTCACGCCCTTGTAGACCGAGAACATCGCCTTGCCGGTCGGCGTCGGCCACACGCGCTCGGTGGGCGGCAGCGGCAGCCGGAAGCCGCCCGGCGTGCGGATCCGCTCGTTGAACGCCTCGAAGCCGGACACCGTCTTGTCGATCAGGTCGCGGATGCGGTCGTAGTCGGCGATCAGGTCGAGCCACGCGACCTTGCTGTTCGGCAGCGTCGCATGGGCGATGCCCGCGACGATCGCGGGCTCCGAGCGCAACTGGTCCGACGCGGGCTTGAGCTTGCCGGCCGACGCATGGACCATCGACATCGAATCCTCGACGGTGATCGACTGCCGGCCGGTGGCCTGCATGTCGAGCTCGGTGCGGCCGAGCACCGGCAGGATGAAGGTTTCCTTGCCGACCAGCAGGTGCGAACGGTTCAGCTTCGTGCCGAGATGCACGCTCAGGTCGAGCTTCGCCATCGCCGGGAACGACACCTCGGGGTCGGGCAGCGCGACCGCGAAGTTGCCGCCGAGGCACAGCAGCGCCTTCGCGGTGCCGTCGATCATCGCCTGCATCGCCTGCACGGCGTCGTGCCCGTGCTGCGCGGGCGGCGTGAAGCCGCACACGTCCTCGATCTTCTTCAGGAATTCGGCCGACGGCTTCTCGGTGATGCCGACCGTGCGGTTGCCCTGCACGTTCGAATGGCCGCGCAGCGGACACACGCCGGCGCCCGGCTTGCCGATGTTGCCGCGCATCAGCAGCAGGTCGGCGATCAGGCGCACGGTCGCGGTGCCCTTGTTGTGCTGCGTGACGCCCATCCCGTACGTGACGATCGTCGCGTTCGACTTCGCATACGCGAGCGCGACCTGTTCGAGCTGCGCCTGGCTCAAGCCGCTCGCGCGTTCGATGTCGTCCCACGACGTCGCCTCGAGATCGGCCGAGAACGCGTCGAAGCCGTTGGTGTGCTGCGCGATGAAGTCGCGGTCGAGCACGTTGCCTTGCTCGGCTTCGAGTTTCAGCAGCGCCTTCATGATGCCTTTCAGCGCGGCCGCGTCGCCGCCCGCGTCGACCTGGTAGTACGTCGACGCGATCCGCGTGGAGCCGAACGACGCCATCTCGATCATGTCCTGCGGATCGGCGAAGCGTTCGAGCGCGCGTTCGCGCAGCGGGTTGAACACGATGATCGGCACGTTGCGGCGCGCGCACTCGTGCAGCGTGCCCATCATCCGCGGATGGTTCGTGCCGGGATTGTGGCCGATCGAGATGATCAGCTCGCAGTGGTCGAAATCCTCCAGCGACACGGTGCCCTTGCCGATACCGATCGACTGCGGCAGGCCGACGCTGGTCGGTTCGTGGCACATGTTCGAGCAGTCGGGAAAGTTGTTGGTGCCGAGCTCGCGCGCGAACAGCTGGTACAGGTACGCGGCTTCGTTCGACGCGCGGCCCGACGTATAGAACTCGACCTGCTCGGGCGGCAGCGCGCGCAGCACTTCGCCGATGCGCGCGAACGCGTCGTCCCATTCGATCGCGCGGAACGTGTCGGTCGCGCGGTCGTAGACGAGCGGATGCGTGAGCCGGCCCATGTTCTCCAGTTCGTAGTCCGACATGCGCAGCAGCGACGACACGGTGTTCGCCGCGAAGAACTCGGGCGTCACGCGCTTGGTCGTCGCTTCCCACGTGACGGCCTTCGCGCCGTTCTCGCAGAACTGGAACGTCGACTTGTGTTCCTTGTCGGGCCACGCGCAGCCGGGACAGTCGAAGCCGTCGGGCTGGTTGGTCCGCATCAGCACGATCGGCGCCTCGATGGTTTCCATTTGCGTGCGCACCGCATCGGCTGTCGCGCGAAGCGCGCCCCAACCGCCGGCGGGCCCATCGTATTTCCTGATGCCTGGCACTTCGCGTCGATTTGTCATGGTGAATCTCCAATAGCCGGGCCCGGTGCGGGTGGCTCGGTTGCGCCGTGTCGCGGCGTGGGGCGGCTCCGTCCGGCGGACGGAGCCGGTCATGCATGCCCCGGGTTGCAGGGCATGCGTTGTTTTAGTGTGCGTCCTTTTTCGCGCCGGACGACTTCTTGCCGGGCTTCGCCGCGGGCGGCGGAGCGTCGGCGGGCGTGTCGTCCTGCTTCGCGTCTGCTGCTGCCTTGGCGGCCTTGCCGTTGGGTTTGGCCTTGCCGTCGGCGTCCGGCTTCGCGTCCTTCGCTTCCGGTGCCGCGAGCGTGTTGAACTTCACTTCGTCGCTGTTCTTGTCGTAGTCGACCTCGCACTTGTCGCCCGACTTCAGCCGGTCGGCGAGGATCTCCTTCGCGAGCCGCGTCTCGATCGTCTGGCGGATCTGGCGCTTCAGCTCGCGCGCGCCGAATTCCGGCTGGTAGCCGACTTCGGTCAGATGGTCGACGAGCGAGTCGCCCATCACGAGCGTGATGTCCTGCGCGGCGGCCGTGCGCACCACGCGGTCGAGCTGGATCTGCACGATCGAGCGGATGTTGTCCTTCGACAGCGCGTGGAAGACGATCACCTCGTCGATCCGGTTCAGGAACTCGGGACGGAAGTGCCCCTTGAGCACCTGCATCAGTTCCTCGCGGATCGCCTTGTCGGTCTTGCGCGCGGCTTCCGGCTGCGTGAGGTTGTCCATGATGATCGCCGCGCCGAGATTGCTGGTCGCGATGATGATCGTGTTGCTGAAATCGACCACGCGGCCCTTGCCGTCGGTGAGACGCCCATCGTCGAACACCTGCAGCAGCACGTTGTAGACGTCCGGATGCGCCTTCTCGATCTCGTCGAGCAGGATCACGCTGTACGGGCGGCGCCGCACACGCTCGGTGAGCTGGCCGCCTTCGTCGTAGCCGACGTAGCCGGGCGGTGCGCCGATCAGCCGCGCGACCGCGTGGCGCTCCATGTATTCGGACATGTCGATGCGGATGATCGCCTGCTCGTCGCCGAACACGGTCTCGGCCAGTGCTTTCGCGAGCTCGGTCTTGCCGACGCCCGTCGGCCCGAGGAACAGGAACGTCGCGATCGGCCGATGGGTCTGGCCGAGCCCCGCGCGCGACAGCCGCACGGCATCGCTGACGGCGACCACCGCATCGCTCTGGCCGACCACGCGTTCGCGCAGTTGCTCCTCCATCTTCAGCAGCTTCTGGCGTTCTTCCTGCGTGAGTTCGGACACGGGGATGCCGGTCAGCCGCGACACGACCTCGGCCACCGATTCGACGGTCACCTCGAGCGTCTCCGAGCCGGTCTTGCGCTGCCACGCCTCCATCATCTCGTCGACGGCCTTCTGCTTCGCGTTGATCTGCTCCTCGAACTGCTTCGCTTCGTCGAAGCGCTTGCGCGAGGTCGCATAGTCCTGCTCGCGCTTCAGTTGCGCGATCTGCGCTTCGCCTTCCTGGATGTCGACCGGGCGCGACGTCGCGCCGATCCGCACGCGTGCGGCCGCCTGGTCGATCAGGTCGATCGCCTTGTCGGGCAGGAAGCGCGACGTGATGTAGCGGTCGGCGAATTCGGCGGCCGCGACGAACGCGTCGTCGGCGAACGTCACCTGGTGGTGCGCCTCGAGGCTGTCGCGCAGCCCGCGCAGGATCACGATCGTCTGCTCGACGCTCGGCTCCGGCACGAACACGGGTTGGAAACGGCGTTCGAGCGCGGCGTCCTTCTCGATGTACTTCTGGTATTCGTTGAGTGTCGTCGCGCCGATCAGGCTCAGCTCGCCGCGCGCGAGCGCGGGCTTCAGCACGTTCGCGATGTCGAGGCCGCCTTCGCCGCCGCCCTGGCCCGCGCCGACGATCGTGTGCAGCTCGTCGATGAACAGGATCAGTTCGTCCTGCTTCGCGGTCACTTCGTCGATCAGCTGCTTCGCGCGTTCCTCGAATTCGCCGCGATACTTCGCGCCGGCCACCATCGAGTTGATGTTGACCTCGACGAGCCGCTTGTCGCGCAGCACTTCCGGCACGTCGCCGTTGACGATCCGCTGCGCGAGGCCTTCGACGATCGCCGTCTTGCCGACGCCCGGCTCGCCGATCAGCACCGGGTTGTTCTTCTTGCGGCGCGCGAGCACCTCGATCGTGCTCTCGATTTCCTGCGCGCGGCCGAGCACCGGGTCGAGCTTGCCCTGGCGCGCGATCGCGGTGAGGTCGCGGCCGAACTTGTCGAGGTTCGGCGTGCCGGTCGGCGCATCGACGCGGCCGTCCTCCGCGCCCTTGCCGACCACCTTCACGACCTTCTGGCGCAGCGCCTCGGGCGTCACGCCGTATTTCTTCAGCAGCGTGCCGGCGACGCTGTCCGGCACCGACGCGAGCCCGATCAGCAGATGCTCGGGGCCGATGTACGAGTGGCCGAGATCGCGCGACGCCTGGAACGCGTACTGCACGGCCTTCTTCACGCGCGGCGAGATCGACAGCTTGTCGAGCGGCGCATCGGGGTCGGCCGTGCCGGTGTGCGCGTGCTCGTCGATGTACGCGCGGATGTCCTGCGGCGACAGCTTCAGTTCCTTCAGCAGCGCGGCGCAGACGTCGGTGTCCGCGAGCGCGTACAGCAGGTGCTCGGAATCGAGTTCGCTGCGGCGCAGTTCATGCGCCTTCTCGGCCGCGCGCTGCAGCAGTTCGAGCGTCTGTTCGCTGAACGCGTCGGTCGGGTCGACCGATTCGCGCGGAATCTCGGCGGCGAGCGGCGATTCGTCGCCGAGCCCGCCGAACAGCGACGGGCCGCCACCGCCCAGCAGCGAATCGAACGGATTCAGCATGCTTTGATGCCGCATCAACTGACGGAAGTGGTAGTCGCAGATCGAGATCGTCTTGCGCTCGCCGTCCTGCATCACGGTTGCGCGCGCGACGGCCGGCCGGGCGTGACAGATATCGCAAAGTGCGGGCATGGTGGTCTGGCTCCTGTCGGTGAAGGTGGGTCGAAGGGTGAAGCCCGATGCGGTGCGGCGCCCGCGCGTTCCGACCGCGCACGCACGACACGCACCGCGGCGGCGCGCGTGCGGCACCGGTGCGTTCGCGCGGCGCGCGCCGGCGTGGCGCACGGCCGCGGTCCGGGCGGGAAGCGCAGGTGCTGCGAGGAGCCCACGGCATCGCTTCGACTGCGTTCAAAATAGCGAATCGGCACGGGCCATCCAAGACACAGTTCCATGCCGGGCCGGCCGTGAATTGCACCCTCACATGCGCGCGCGATCCGGCGACAAGGAGTACAGACGGGCAAGCGCGCCGCGGCGCGGGCGTGCGCGGCGCATGCGGCCTGCGGTGGAAGGGAACGGGAAGGGGCGGCGCGCGAACGGCGCGCGGTGCGGCATCGGCGCGCAGGGCGCCGGCAGCCGGCGAACGGGGGAGACGGGACGCGGGGCCGGACGCAAGACGGCGTGCGACGCGCGGTGCGGGCGCGCGGCGGTTACGGCCGGCTCCGCACGCACCGCAGCCGATGCGTGGCGGAGGGCCGGCGAAGGCGAGGACGGGTTGCACGGGATGCGCCGGACATCGCGCAACCGTCGCGAACCGCGATCAGTCCGACAGGTTCATCGCGAGCCGTTGCCGGGCGATTTGCTTCACGTCGGACGAGAGTGCCGCATTCGGCAGACCATTGGCCCAGACGGAGAACGAATCCTCGATCAGGTTGCGCGTGTCGGGCGGCAGTTCGGCCAGCATCAGCGACACGACGGTAAACAGCACGGCGGTGTCGCCGGCCTGGCTGCCTGCGTTCGCGTCGACCGTCTGCTTCAAGGAAGCGACGGACGCCTGCAGCGCCTGTAATGCGTCATTCGATTCGCTCATGACATCCTCCATGCAAGATGGGCTGGATCGGCGACGAGCCTGCGGCCGGCGGTGCGGCCGTCGCGCGCGACGCCCGGCCGGGCATCGCGCGCGGGCACCCGCGCTCAGGCGGCCGCGTTGCCCTGCGGAGCCACGGCCACCGATGCTTCGCTCGTCAGCATCAGGAACGTGAAGGTCTCGCGCAGGTACAGGCGAACGCTCTTGTCGGTGTGGCTCGTGTAGCCGATCGACACGTCTTCCCCGAGGTGCAGCTCGTAGTCGCCGCCGCGCGTGGACAGCACGCTGCCGCCGCTGATCGCCGGCGCCCAGATGATCTCGCCGCTGACGATGCGTTTGATATGGCCGAGGACCGGATAGCCCTGGTCGCGCGCTTCGCTGAGCGCGGTGTACGCGTCCGAACCGAGCACGACCGAGTACGGGCCGTCGACGCCGGCGAGGCGCAGCGCTTCGAGCGCGTCGCTGATCGCGTCCGGGTATGCGCCGACGTCCGCCGGCAGCGTGAGCCGGCGGTTCGACGTGCCTTCGCGGATGCCGACGATGCCGGCTGCCGGGTAGCCGTCGAAGATTGCGTTGTCTTCGGCGAATGCGAGCCGCTGCGCGGCTTCCTTCGCCGGCTGCCAGTCGGCGTCGCGCGCGCCGCGCTCGACGCTGTCGATCGCGTCGCGGCTCAGCTCGAACGGCACCGTCAGCTCGACGATGGTGCGTACTTCGCGCAACCGTGCGTTCACGTGCTCGCGCGGCGCGGCGACGTCGAGCAGGTGCCCGGTGCCGACGGCCGACAGTTCGGGGCCCTCGGGGCCGTCGACGTCGACGACGCGGCGGCCGGCCACCGAGCGTTTGAAGGTGCGCGCCACTTCCTCCTCGATTTGTTCCCAGGCGGACGACGAGATCGGAGCGAGTTCGCGGTGCAGGTTATTCATAGGTCGGGGTTCCTTTCAGCGAGCCGATGTTCAGCGAGCCGTCGCGACGCGGGGCGGAAGGCGCGGACGGCGTGGATTCCGTTTGGATGGCTTCGGCGGGCGGCGCCGGGCGGTCGGCGAGCGCTTCGAGCAGGTCGGCCGACGGCACGAAGAACAGCGAGCCGGTGACCGCGCGGCTGTAGTCCAGCAGGCGGTCGTAGTTGCCGGGCGGCCGGCCGACGAACATGTTCTCGAGCATCTGCTCGATCGGCGCCGGCGAGCGCGCATAGCCGATGAAATAAGTGCCGAATTCGCCGGCGCCCGGGCGCCCGAACGGCATGTTGTCGCGCAGGATCTTCACTTCCTGGCCGTCCTCGTCGAGCGTGGTCAGCGAGCTGTGCGAGCACGACGGCTTCACGTCCGGCGGGAGTTCGATGTCGGACAACTTGGTGCGGCCGATGATGCGCTCCTGCGTCTCGACCGCGAGCGCGTTCCAGCCGGCCATGTCGTGCAGGTACTTCTGCACGAGCACGTAGCTGCCGCCCGCGAATTCGGCGTCTTCGTCGCCGATCACCGTGAAGTCGACCGCCTCGCGGCCTTCCGGGTTCTCGGTGCCGTCGACGAAGCCGATCATCGCGCGCTGGTCGAAATTGCGGAAGCCGTGCACCTCGTCGACGACCGTGACCGCGTCGCCGAGCGCGCCGAGCAGTTGCGTCGCGAGTTCGAAGCACAGGTCCATCGCTTCGGCGCGGATGTGCAGCAGGATGTCGCCGGGCGTCGCGACCGCGACGCGCTGGCCGGCGCCGAATTCCCGGAACGGATGCAGCGACGCGGGGCGCGGCTCGCCGAACAGCGCATCCCATGCGTCGGAGCCGAAGCCGCACACGCAGGTGAGATTGCCGCCCGGCACGCGCTTGCCGACCGAGCGCACCAGCGCGGCGATGTCGCCGCACCACGAACGGATCGTGTCGGCGTGATCGGCGCCCGGATTGATCGTCGCCACGAGAAAGATCGCGCTGCGCGTGATCGTGCTGTGAACGGCCTGGGAGAGCGGGGGAGGAGTGGTCTGCATCGCGGCCTGCCGGTCAGTCATGTCGGGACGGACGGGCCGCGGCAGCCGCGGCGCGCGAAGGCGAACGGTTGAACTGTGTCATGCGACGGTTCTCTTTGTGACATCCGGATGAAGGACGTTGCGCGGGCATCGCGCAACGGGCCGCAGCGGCGGCGGCCGGCTCCCGGCGCGACGGGGAGGCGGACGGGGTGGCCGCGCGTTCGCCCGGCGCGTGGGGCTGCCCGCACCGCGTAACGTCGTCGAGCATGCAATCTAGCAGCTTCGGCGGGTCTTTGGAACACGTATCGACGATCTGTCATTCGAATGGGTCAAACCGGGCCGGATTTTGTGCGGCGCCCGCGCAGCTGTACTCCTGGCGCGCGCGGCGCTGTGCTCTTGAGCGTGCGTGTCGCGTGCAGTAGATTAGGTTCGCTCCGCTCGACGACGGCCATCATGATGAACCTTTTGGAAGCGATGCGTATTTTCGGTGCAATCGTCGAGCACGGCGGGCTGTCCGGCGCGGCGTCCGATCTGAAGCTCGACGTCGCGCAGGTCGGCGCGCGGCTCGACGGCCTCGAACGCTATCTCGGCTGCCGGTTGTTGCTGGCGCGCGCGGGCGACGATGTCGTCTGCACCGAGGCCGGCGTCGCGTTTTACGCGTGTTGCCGGCGCACGCTGTCCGCGGTCGCGCAGGCGACCGGCGCGAGCGGAGCAGAGGCGTGCGCAACGGGTTCCCGTTCGCCCGTCGCGGGCTTTCCGTTGCCCGAGACCCCTCGTTGCGGCGACGGAGCATCGATCGCCGCGCCCACGACACTACACCGGCTCACACCTTGAATACGTCCACTGCATCCGCCGATACGGCCGCCGAGCGCATCCGTCGCCGCTTCGGCCATTTCCTTCACGCGGCCGAGCTGGCCGGGCTGGTCGTGATCGGGCTGGCGACCGCGTTCGCGATGACGCAGGAAGCGTGGAAGGTCGTGCTCGCGGGCGAAGTGTCGCTGACCGACCTGCTGTTGATGTTCCTGTATCTGGAAGTGCTCGCGATGGACCTGCGCTACCTGCGGCTCGGCCGGTTGCCGGTGCGGTTTCCGCTGTTCATCGCGATGACGTCGCTCGCGCGCGACCTGATCCTGCGCGGCGCGACCGACAGCCCCGAGCGCATGCTGATGACGACCTTCGGGATCGTGCTGCTCGCGGTCGGCGTGCTGATCCTGAGCTTCGGCCAGCATCGCTTTCCGGCGGACGTCGACGATGTCGAGGACGACGTGCATGCTCGCAAGTAACGCGGCCCGGGCGGCATTCGAAGCGAACCCCGGCGCGTCGTGCGCGGTGCGGCGGTTCCCCCACCATTCAATCAAGCGAGGTGTCGCATGACCAGGCAATTGATCGTCGCCGTGTTCGGCAGCGTCGAGACGGCTCGTCAGGCTGCGAACGATTTCGACGCGCTGTCGGAGAAGAACGAAGGATTCCACATCGAGAACGGCGTCGTCGTCGAGAAGGACGCGAACGGCAAGCTCGCGGTGCTCGACGCCGAATCGCGGCCGTTCAAGGGCGGGGTGATCGGCGCGATCGCGGGCGGCTTGCTCGGCCTGCTCGCCGGGCCGCTCGGCGTGGTGACCGGCATGGCGGCCGGCGCGGGCGCCGGCATTCTCGCGCAGGCGGCCGGCAACGCGCTGCTCGACGGCACGTTCGTCGAGACGGTCGCGGCGCGGCTCGTGCCCGGCAGCGTCGCGGTCATTCTCGAAGCGAGGGAGGACACGCCGTTCTCGGTCGACAACGTCGTGACGGGATTCGGCGGCAAGGTGTTTCGCCAGACGCTCGACTGAACCCACCCCTTTTCGAACCGAGCCGGGAGAACCGCATGCGCATCGATCAATCGTACCGCCGCTTCGACATCGCGGCGACGCTATCGCCGCTGCCCGGCAACCGCGCGATCGCGAGCGTCGACGTGACGACCGACGATCCGGGCCGCCTCGCCGATCTCGGCACGAGCCAGTTCCTGCAGATCCGCAAGTGGCTCGAGTCGAACGACGTCGCGCTGCTGACGGTGGTGTTCGACGAGTGCAAGGTCGCGATCGACCACTACGCGGACAACGTCGACGACGCGTGAGGGCGAGTGGGCTAGCGCGTGGCCGGGCTGCGCTGCCCGCCGGTCCTCCGCCGTCCGCAATACGTCACGACACGCGCCCGGCGAACGGCTGCCGCGCGATCGCTTCGCCGCGTTCGCATCTGTTCACCACGCCGGCCGGATTTGACGTTTCCCCGCCAAACTGTCACTTACATTCGCCGAAATGACGCAGTAGGATGCCGAACCTTGTCTTGATGAGATTCGCATTGCTATCCGCCTTCAATTTCGGTAACGGACGAGGTTCGAACCGGGACACCCGCACCCGGCGACGGCTATCCGGCTTCGTGCGTCGGCGCGGCCGCGCCGCCCATGCGGCGCAGGCCGGTTCATCGCTCGCGGGGCGAGGCGGATGAAGCTCTACGAGAAATTTGCGAACGACGTAGAGCGACTCATTCGGCAAGGGGTATATCGACACGGCGACCGTGTGCCGTCGGTGCGGCAGGCGAGCCAGCAGCACCGGATCAGCATCACGACGGTGCTGCATGCGTATCTGCTGCTGGAAAGCCGCGGGCTGCTCGAAAGCCGGCCGCAGTCGGGCTATTTCGTGAACCTGCGGCGCGACGACAGCCACGCGCCGGTGCGCGAGCTGCGGCCGTCGAAGCCGATCGCGATCTCGTCGTCGGTGGACGTGAGCCGGCTCGTGCTGTCGACGCTGCGCTCGATCGGCACGGACGACGCGGTGCCGCTCGGCTCGCCGTATCCGGACCCGAGCCTGTTTCCGTTCGAGAAGCTGAACCGCTACGCGTACGCGGCCGGCCGCGACAAGTCGCTGTGGGGCGTGACCGACGGGCTGCCGCCGGGCCATCCGCGGCTGATCCGGCAGATCGCGCGGCGCTACCTGGAAAACGGGATGTCGGTGGACCCGAACGAGATCATCGTGACGGTCGGCGCGACGGAGGCGATCAACCTGTGCCTGCAGGCGGTCGCGAAGCCGGGGGACACGATCGCGGTGGAATCGCCGACGTTCTACGCGATGCTGCACGCGATCGAACGGATGGGGATGAAGGCGATCGAGGTGGCCACGCATCCGGAATACGGAATCGACATCGCGGCGCTGGCCGCGATCGCGAAATCGCAGCCGATCGCCGCGTGCATGGTGATGCCGAACTTCCAGAACCCGCTGGGTTTCCAGATGCCGGACGAGCGCAAGCGCGAACTGGTGGCGCTCGCAACGAAAGCGGACCTGCCGATCATCGAGAACGGCGTGTACAACGAACTGTATTTCGGCAACATGCATCCGAGCACGCTGAAATCGTTCGACCGCCAAGGCATCGTGCTGCATTGCGCGTCGTTCTCGAAGAGCCTGACGGCCGCGTACCGGATCGGCTGGGCGCTGCCGGGCCGCTACCGCGAACAGGTCGAGAAGCTGAAGTTCCTGAATACGCTGGCGACGCCGTCGTTGCCGCAACTGGCGATCGCGGAGTTTCTCGAACGCGACGGCTACGAGCATCACCTGCGGCGGATTCGCAAGGCCTATGCACAGCAGGCGAACCTGATGCGCGCGATGGTGTCGCGGTTCTTTCCGGAAGGCACGCGCATTTCGAGCCCGGCGGGCGGCTACGTGCTGTGGATCGAGCTGCCGGTGCAGGTCGATGCGATGCGGCTGTATCAGCTCGCGCTGGAGCAGGGGATCACGATCGGGCCGGGCTACATGTTCTCGATCGCGGACAGCTACCGGAATTTCATCCGCCTGAACTACAGCAGCCCGTGGTCGCCGGAGATCGAGCGCGCGGTCGTCACCGTCGGCAAGCTCGCCGCATCCTGCCTCGACTGACCGCGCGGCCGAACGCGGCGCGCGGCGTCACGTCAGCCGGTACGATTGCGCGCCCGTGCCGGCGAGCGTGCCGCCGTCGACGATCAGGTATTCGTTGCGGATCGGCTTGCCGTCGAACCAGCATTGCAGGATCTCCAGCGTGCCGGCCGCATAGCGCGCCTGCGCCGACAACGACGTGCCCGAGATGTGCGGCGTCATCCCGTTGAACGGCATCGTACGCCACGGATGATCGGCCGGCGCCGGCTGCGGAAACCACACGTCGCCGCCGTAGCCGGCGAGATGGCCGGACGTGACGGCATTCACCACGGCATCGCGGTCGACCAGTTTCGCGCGTGCGGTGTTGATCAGGTACGCGCCGCGCTTCATCCGCGCGATCATCGCCGCGTCGAACAGCCGCTCGGTGGACGGGTACAGCGGAATCTGCAGGTTGACGATATCGACGGCGCTCGCGAGCGACGCCGCATCGGCGTGATACGTGAGCGCGAGCGCCTGCTCGATCGACGCATCGAGCCGATGGCGCTGCGTGTAGTGCAGATGCAGGCCGAACGGTTGCAGCCGGCGCAGCACCGCGAGGCCGATGCGCCCCGCGCCGACCGTGCCGAAATGCATCCCTTCGACGTCGTAGCTGCGCGCCACGCAGTCGGCGATGTTCCAGCCGCCCTGCTGCGCGATCGCATGCGACGGCAGGTAGTTGCGCACCAGCGCGAGCGTCGTCATCACCACGTGCTCGGCGACGCTGATGCTGTTCGAGCCGGTGACTTCGGCAACGGTGATGTGCGCGCGTGCGGCCGCATCCAGGTCGACGTGATCGGAGCCGATGCCGGCCGTCAGCGCGAGCTTCAGCTTCGGCGCGCGGGCGATCCGTTCGGCGCTCAGGTACGCGGGCCAGAACGGCTGCGAAATCACCACGTCCGCTTCGGGCAGCCGGCGCTCGAATTCGGAGTCGGGGCCGTCCTTGTCGCTCGTGACGATCAGCGTGTGGCCGTGCGCTTCCATATAGCCGCGCAAGCCGAGCGCGCCGGACACCGAGCCGACGAGCTCGCCGGGCCGGAAGCCAAGCGGGCCGGCCGGTGTCGGCGCGGTCTGGCCGTCCGCGTAGTGCGTGACGACCGGGATCGCGTCGCGCACGTAGCGCGGCGGATAGCCGTCGACGGGATCGGGGTAGAGCACGCACAGGACGGTGGCCATCGGGTAGTGCTCCTTTGACGGGTGAAGGCGGCACGCGGCTTGCGCGGGTCGCGTCGTGCGCCTCGCAGGCGGCCGCCGTGTTGCGCCGCAACGTTGATCACGTTCTACGCCGGTCATGGATCGCGTACAAGCTACAGTCCGGGTTTGCGTGCGCTGCGGGGCGTCTGTACCTGTTCTTTTCAGGAGGGATGTCGATAATGGGATCGTTACCTGACTTTTCGGGAGCCACGTCATGACTGGAAGCGATGCGTCCTCACGCCCCGACCTCACGCAGGGGGTCGCGCTCGACGATCTCGCCGACGGCGCGATGATCGAGGGCCATGTCGGCGACGCGGCGGTGCTGCTCGTGCGTCGCGGCGACGAGCTGTTCGCGGTGGGCGCGCAATGCCCGCACTATGGCGGCCCGCTGGCCGAGGGCCTGCTGGTCGGCGACACGATTCGCTGTCCGTGGCATCACGCGGCGTTCTGCCTGCGCACCGGTGAGATGGAGCGCGCGCCGGCGCTCGACGGGCTGCCGTGCTGGCGCGTCGAGCGGCGCGACGGCCGCGCGGTCGTCGTCGATGCGCGGCCGGCCGCCGTGCCGCCCGCGCTGAAGGCAACCGGGCTGCCCGCGTCGGTCGTGATCGTCGGAGGCGGCGCCGCTGCGATCGCGGCGGCCGTGACGCTGCGGCAGGAAGGCTATCCGCACGCGATCACGCTGCTGAGCGCCGATGCCGATCCGCCGTACGACCGGCCGAATCTGTCGAAGGATTACCTCGCGGGCACGGCGCAAGCCGACTGGCTGCCGCTGCGCGCGCCGTCGTTCTATGCCGAGCAGCGGATCGACGTGCGCTGCAATACGCGGGTCACGCGCATCGATCCCGCGCAGCGGTCGGTCGAGCTGGCCGACGGCGGCCGGGTCGACTACGGCGCGCTGCTGCTCGCGACCGGCGCCGAGCCGAACAAGCTGAACGTGCCCGGCGCCGATCTGCCGCACGTGTGTACGTTGCGCTCTCGCGCCGATTGCGATGTGCTGATCGCGAAGCTGAAAACCGCGCGCCGCTGCGTGGTGGTCGGCGCGAGCTTCATCGGGCTCGAAGCGGCCGCTGCGTTGCGCACGCGCGGGCTCGACGTGCACGTCGTCGCGCCCGATCCGCATCCGATGGGCCGCGTGCTCGGCGATGCGCTCGGCGACACGATCAAGGCGCTGCACGAAGCGCACGGCGTGGTGTTCCATCTCGGCGCGACGCCCGCGCGGATCGGGCCGGACAGCGTGACGCTGTCGAGCGGCGACGTGCTGCCGGCCGACGTCGTGCTGGTGGGTATCGGCGTGCATCCGAACGTCGAACTTGCGCAGGACGCCGGGCTCGCGGTCGAACGCGGCGTGACGGTCGACCGCTTCCTGCAGACGAGTGCGCCCGGCATCTATGCGGCCGGCGATATCGCGCGCTGGCCCGATCCGCTGACGGGCCAGCGGATTCGCGTCGAGCACTGGGTCGTCGCCGAGCGGCAGGGCATCGTCGCGGCGCGCAACCTGCTCGGCCAGCAGCGGCCGTTCGACGCGGTGCCGTTTTTCTGGAGCCAGCATTACGACCTGACGCTCCGCTATGTCGGGCATGCGGAGCAATGGGATCGCGTCGAGATCGACGGCGACCTCGGCGCACACGACTGCTCGATCGCGTACTGGCGCGGCAACACGCGGCTCGCGGTCGTGACGATCGCTCGCGATCTCGACAACCTGAAGGCAGAAGCGGCGCTCGAGCGGCAGATGACGCCCGCATGAAAGCAGCAAGACGACACCTGCCGAACCCTTGATGGAGGCGAGATGAACCCCGACGTCCGCGCCCGTTTCGAAACCGAGTTCGCGCCGCGCATCGCGACGCGCCTGCGTGGCCTGTACCAGCCCGGCGAAGTGGAGGTCGACGTCGTGCCGCACGACGGGCAGGGCAGCCCGACCTGCATCGACGTGATCGGCCTCACGTCGACGGTCGGCTTGCCGAACCGGTTGAACGCGCGGCTCGCGTGGCGCGACGACGCGATCGCCGGCCTGCTGGCCGAGCCCGACTCCAGTCGCTTCGATCGCTATCTCGCGGCGCTGCCGGTCACGATCGAGCGCTGGCAGATGGAGCTGCCGGTCGATTTCAGCACACGGACCCAGCGCGATCGCGAGATCCTGATCGGCGACCTCGATTTCGATGCGTGACGTGCATCGCGCGACGCCGGTCGCCCGTGCGCCGATGAACCGGGTGGCGTTACCGGTCGCGCGTCTTGATCATCACGCGCCCCTGGTCGATGCCGCCGCGCAGCGCTTCGTCGCACGTCAGCCATTCGGGCGTGACGAGTTCGGGCGCGGGCAGGTCGACGGGCGCGCCGTCGCGGAAGATCCGCACCTGCGCGACCCATGCGCCGTTCGCGTTGCGCGTCGCGTCGACGCGAATTTCGTGACCCATGAAAGTGTCGGTGGCTTGCATCGAGCGGGGCCCTCCGTCGTGGATGAACGTGGTGCGTGGATCGTATCAGCATGGCGTGCGCCGCGCATCGAAAACGAACCGGCGTGGGCGTGTCACGTGCCGCGCGAGACGGGAGCGACCCTGTGGCCTTCGACCTGACCTTTTCCATCAAGGTATTCGCGGCGCTGTTCGCGATCATGAACCCGATCGCGAACATCCCGGTGTTCCTGTCGCTGACCGAAGGCGCGGCGGACGGCGTGCGCCGCAAGGTCGCGCTGACGGCCGCGATCGGCGTGACGGTCGGCTGCATCGTGTCGGCCGTCGCGGGCGGCGCGATCCTGCGCGCGTTCGGCCTGACGATCGACGATTTCCGCCTCGCGGGCGGGCTGCTGGTGCTGCTGATCGCGCTGTCGATGCTGCATGGCGCGCCGAGCCGCCAGCATGCGCCGGGCAGCGACGAAGGCGCCGATCCGGCAGCCGCCGAAAGCGTCGCGATCTACCCGCTGACGATCCCGTTGCTGGTCGGCCCCGGCACGATCGCGACGATGATCGTGCTCGGACACGGCGCGGTCTCGACCGGGCAGGAACTCGCGTTCGCGCTCGGGCTGGCCGCGTTTCTCGTGCTGCTGGCCGTGTCGCTGCTGTCGGCGCCGCTGATCGGCCACTACCTGTCGCCGCGCGTGACGGCTGTCACGCAGCGCCTGATGGGGATGATTCTCGCGGCGATCGCGATGCAGATGATCGTCGCGAGCCTGAAAGCCGCGTTCGGGCCGCCGCATTGAGCGCGCCCGTTCGGATTGCATGGAGTCGCTGATGAACACGCTGATCGTGTTGTCCTACCCGGATCTTGATGCGGCGCGTCGCGCGCTGGCCGAACTCGGCACGCTGCGCGACCGGCACGTCGTCGCGCTCGCGGGGATCGTGATCGTCGAGTGCTCGACCGACGGACAGTTGCGCACGCATGCAGTCGATCCGGGCCGCGTGGCATCCGGATCGCTGCTCGACAGCGTCGTTGCGCACATCGAATCGTCGCTCGACGCATGGCGCGAGCGGCCGGTCGACGATGCGCTGACCGATCGCGTCGCGCGCAAGGCGCGCCCCGGCACCGTCTCGCTCGGGCTGGCCGCGACGCAGGTCGACATCTACGCGTTGAGCGCGGCGCTCGGGCCGCTGGGCGGTGACGTGGTCGACACGACGCTGTCGATCGACGACGAACTGAAGCTCGTCGAAGCGATCTCGAACGCGCGCGACGGCGGCATCGGCAGCGGCCCGGCGACGGACTGACGCGCCGGCTCGATTCCTCCTCGAAAACGCAGCGCTTCCTGTCCGTGCCTCACGGCGCGCCGCACAGGCGCACGCCTTGCTCGATTCGCTCGACGGTCTCATTCACCGTTTCCGCTTTCGACAAGGAGGGCCTGACATGAAAGCAGTCGTATTTCACGGCATCGGCGACATTCGCATCGACACGGTGCCCGATCCGGAAGTCTCCGCGGCGACCGACGCGGTCGTGCGCCTGACCGCCAGCGCGATCTGCGGCACCGATCTGCACATGGTGCGCGGCACGCTGGGCGGCATGAAGCCGGGCACGATCCTCGGCCACGAGGGCGTCGGCATCGTCGAGGCGGTCGGGCGCGACGTGCGCAACCTGCGGCGCGGCGATCGCGTGCTGATTCCGTCGACGATCGCGTGCGGCAGCTGCGCCTACTGCCGCGCGGGCTACACCGCGCAATGCGACGTCGCGAACCCGGGCGGGCCGCGCGCGGGCACTTCGTTCTTCGGCGGGCCGGCGGAAACGGGCCCGGTCGACGGGCTACAGGCCGAATATGCGCGCACGCCGCTTGCGCATGCGAGCCTGATTCGCCTGCCTGACGCGATCGACGACGATCGCGCGATCCTGATGTCGGACATTTTCCCGACCGGCTATTTCGGCGCGCAGCTCGCGGAAGTGAAGCCGGGCGATACCGTCGCCGTGTTCGGCGCGGGGCCGGTCGGGCAGTTCGCGATCGCGAGCGCGAAGCTCATGGGCGCCGGGCGCGTGATCGCGATCGACCGGATCGCGTCGCGGCTCGAGATGGCGTGCGGGCAGGGCGCCGAGATCGTCGATTTTTCCGAGGACGATCCGGTCGATACGATCCTGCGGCTCACCGGCGGGATCGGCGTCGATCGCGTGATCGACGCGGTGGGCGTCGACGCGATGCGCGCGACGCACGGGCCGGCCGCAGCCGATCGCGACGCCGCGCGCGCGTTCGATGCGGAAGTCGACGCGATCGCGCCGCACCGCAAGCCGGACGGTCGCAACTGGGTGCCGGGCGACGGGCCGTCGCAGGTGCTGCAATGGGCGGTGCGTGCGGTCGCGAAGGCCGGCACGATCTCGGTGATCGGCGTGTATCCGCCGGCCGCGCGCGTGTTTCCGATCGGCGACGCGATGAACCGCAACCTGACGATCAAGATGGGCAACTGCAATCACCGGACGGTGACGCCGCCGCTCGTGGAGCTGGTGCGCAGCGGCGCGTTCGACCCGCTGTCGGTGCTCACGCGCAGCGAGCCGCTGACGAACGCGATCGATGCGTATCGCGCGTTCGACGTGCGCGAGCCGGGCTGGATGAAGGTCAAGCTCACGCCATGACGACGACACGAACCGAAACCGGGAGCATTGCGATGAACGATCGATACGACAACTGCATGGCCGCGTGCGACGCCTGCGCGCACGCGTGCGACACCTGTGCGGCATCCTGTCTTGCGGAGCGCGACGTGCATGCGCTGGCCGCGTGCATTGCGCTCGACATCGAGTGCGCGCAGCTGTGCCGCTTCGCATCGGGCGCGATGGCGCGCCGCAGCGGGCTCGCACCGCGCATTTGCGCGCTGTGCGCGCATGCGTGCGACCTGTGCGCGGCCGAGTGCTCGCGGCATGCGCACGAGCATTGCCGCCGCTGCGCGCTCGCGTGCGAGGCCTGCGCGGCGATGTGCCGCGCGATGGCCTGAGTGCTTACGACGTGCCCTGAACCCGCCGCGCGACGCGCTGCAGCAACGCATCGAGCACGGCCATCTCGACGGGCTTCACGAGATGGTCGTCGAAGCCTGCGCGTTCGGTGCGCGCGAGGTCGGACGCGCGCGCATGGCCCGACAGCGCGACGCAGGTCGTGTCGCGCAGCGTGTCGATCGCGCGCAATTCCTGCAGCAGCGTGAAGCCGTCGATGTCCGGCATCGTCAGGTCGAGCAGCATCAGCTGCGGCAGGTAGTCGCGCGCGAGGGCCAGCGCGTCGGCCGCGTTGTACGCGACCCGCGGCGCATGCCCTTTCAACTGCAGCAGCACCGCGAGCGTATCGGCCGAATCGCGGTTGTCGTCGACGACGACGATGCGCAGCGGCGCGTCCGCCGGCTGTTCAGGCACGGCCGGTGCGGGCAGTGCGGCGCGCTCGGCGCGCATCGTGTGCGCGATCGGCAGCCAGACCGTGAAGGTCGCGCCGTGGCCGGGCCCGTCGCTTTCCGCGACGATCCGCCCGCCGTGCAGTTCGACGAACGACCGGCAGATCGCGAGACCGAGCCCGAAACCGCCGGACGGAGAGCGGCCCGGTGCATCTTCCTGTTCGAACAGGTCGAAGATCGTTTCGAGCGCACCGGGCGCGATGCCGACGCCGCGATCGACGACGCTGATCGCCACCGACGGCCCTTCGATTCGCGCACCGACGTCGATTCGGCCGCCGTGCGGCGAGAATTTCGATGCGTTGTCGAGCAGGTTGTGCAGCACCTGCACGAGCCGTGCGTCGTCGCCGTGCAGCACCACGGAGTCGGCCGGCAGGTCGACGCGGATCCATTGCCCGCGCGCGGCCAGCTTCGGCTGGATGCTCTCGACGCCGCGGCACACGATGTCGCACACGCTGACCGGGCGAGCGTCGAGTTCGATCTTGCCGGCCGTGATGCGCCCGACGTCGAGCAGATCGTCGACGAGCCGCGTCAGTTGCCCGACCTGGCGGTGCACGGCGTCGCGACACTGCGCGAGCGCGGGCGGCGGATCGGACAGGCTCTGCAGCACGCCGACCGAATTGCGCAGCGGCGCGAGATGATTGCGCAGTTCGTGCGCGAGCGTCGCGATGAACACGCTGAGCCGCTGCGTCGATGCTTCGAGCTCCTCGAGCCGCTTGCGCTCGGTCATGTCGCGCGTGATCTTGATGAAGCCGCACAGCTCGTGCGTCGCGTCGTACACCGGCGTGATCGTCACGCTCGCCCAGAACTGCGTGCCGTCCTTGCGCACGCGCCAGCCCTCGTCCTGGAAATGGCCATGCGCGGCGGCCAGAGCGAGCCCCTGCGACGGCCGGCCGGCCGCGATCGCGTCGGTCGGATAGAACAGCGAGAAATGGTGACCGACGATTTCGGCCGCGTCGTAGCCCTTGATGCGCGCCGCGCCGGCGTTCCACGTCGCGACGTTGCCGTACGGATCGAGCATGAATACCGCATAGTCGGTGATCGACTCCACCACGGTCTGGAACCGGAATTCGGCGAAGCGGTGCTGCAGGTCGCGCGGATCGGACAAGCCGGGCGGCGGCGGATGCGGTTGGAGATCGGCGTCGTCTTTCTTCATCGGAGCGGCAAGTTGGAAATACGGGCGGCCGCGGGTCGCCGGCCCGCCCCCGGACGCGCCGGCGGCGGCCATACGGAGCGATTGGCACGTCCGAAAGGATAAAGGAACTCGATTCGGCTGATCAATGGGCGCGCATCGGCCGTGCCGTGCGCCGGGATGGGCGCCGGCGCGACCGGCGGTAGCCGGCCCGGCATGCCGATTGCACGACCTGCTGGTCCATCCGCCGCGCGCCGGTCGTCCGGCCCCGCGCGCGGCGGCAAGCCACGCAAGGAGATCGACATGAACAGCACGCTGAATCCCGACAACGAACCGGCCGGCCCGGACGACGACAACGCGAGCCGCGGCCGCGACGGCCGCGCGCTCGGTCCGAGCGACTCGTCCGACAGCGGCAGCGACACGGCGGGCGCACGGCGCCATCCGTTCGACGTCGATTCGCCGCTCGACGATCACGCGCTCGAACGCGGCGATGCCGCGCTCGGCAGCGACACGGACCGCGCGGGCACCGGCGAGCGGGCATCGGCGGACGGCGACTCGACGCTCGAGGAAGGCGCCGACATCGAGCCGGACCGCACCGAGCGGCTGAGCGAGCCCGGTCGCACCGACGAACCGGACGAACCTGGCGGCGCGCCGTGACGCCCGGCACGCAAAAACTGCAATCGCGTTGCAGATTGGGGCGCCCGACGGCTTCCCGGCGCTGCGACGCGCAACCGTCGCGGTACGGCCATGTCGCCGGCACGCGATTTGCATTCACCCGACCGACGCGCGCCGCGCCGCGGCATGGGGCCGTGCGCGGCGCAGGCGATCAAGGAGAGACACGATGCAACGACGATATCCCGGACGGTCCGGCGAGCGCGGTGGCCCGCCCGACTGGCACGAGCGCAACGAACGCGCGTACCGGGGCGCTGGCGAGCGCGGCATCCCGGACGACCCCGCACGGTGGCCGGAAGAAGACTACGAATCGGCTTACCGCCGCTTCGCGAGCGAGGACGTGGGCCCGGAAGACTGGGGCAGCGAATGGACCGAGCGCGCCGCGCGCCCGGTCGACCCGCGGCGCGCTGCCGCCGACCGGGACTGGCCGGGCGGCGCGCGCCAGCCGGCGCGGACCCCC